>CAYTDR010000102.1:0-13602 GCA_964436185.1 uncultured Candidatus Obscuribacterales bacterium
GAATTGAACGGAGGGGAGAGTTCCAGTCGATCTTATCGCGATCGCAAATCGCTCTTAATTGAACGGACCGGAGAGTTCCAGTCGATCTTATCGCGATCGCAAATCGCTCTGAATTGAACGGAGGGGAGAGTTCCAGTCGATCTTATCGCGATCGCAAATCGCTCTGAATTGAACGGAGGGGAGAGTTCCAGTCGATCTGATCGCTATCACAAATCTCCCGAATCAACTAGCCGGACCGACTTCCAGACCCAGCTTTAACCCGTATTTATTGCGGATAATCATTCGCCAATTTGAAGGAAAACGTGTTCTTCAAAGTCCATTTGTCCCTCCCCGCGCCTGATTGCGAGTGTTCATCCGAGTGTCCAGGTACACTTTGGTCACATTTTGGCCTTACAATCGACCAATATCTTAATTTTCCGTCAGAGACCTTACTAATTTCTACATCCGCTTCGTTAATCAACTTGTTGTGATAAGCCGACATTGGCAGACGCGCAACAGGCGGCTCGTTTGCCGACTTAGCCTCTTCAGGGTACAAACCCGAAAATCCCGATCGAAAGGAGCAGCATGACCATCGAGATACAGAAATCACTGGTATTACGCGAGCCAGCGATTCGCGACGGTCGCAGCACTCAGCCACTTGTGGCATATTGCAGACCTGAGATGCCGGGTGTCAATCAAATGATGGAGAAGCTTCAGTCGGCAGTATCAAGCATTGCAACATACCAGGTTGTAGACGGCAGAGGACCCTGCTACGAATTTCAAGGAATTGCCAGCGTCAAGAACGACTTACTTACTATCAACCCTTTCGAAGCATTGAAACGGTTTAGATAACAAAATGAGCTCGCAGTAGATTCCAGCTCCCAGTAGATCAATTTCATTTTCTCAAGGTTCCAGCCCTAAGCAAACTATTCATATGGTGGTGGCAAGAGCATCTGCAGGACTAAAGCAACAACCACCAGTCGACAAGTGCGCTGTCTCTTTGATTAGATTCCAAACTGTCATGCAACACCTGAGGGTGAGCGGCTCCCGAAGCCAGAGCTAAGCTGCTTTTGGCAGGAGCGTCAGTCGTCTCGCAAACTGTTGCGGATGCGCCCTCGCTGGCGATTGAACTGTTTTGTATATCAGTTAGCACTTCATTCTCCTCATTGGCTTTGTCGCCATCGCCATTTGTGATGTTACTCAGGAAGATGGGCATTTTGCTGGCATTCGCTAAGCCAAGCCCTTCCTTATGCAGAAGGTTTAAGGGTCTCCGCCGCCTAAGTCGTAATTACTAAACTAGTAGATCAAGGTGTCATGAAGATGGCAGGGAGCCAACGAAGGTTAAATATTGGCGTTCGCTAAAGTTTCCACGTGAGAAAATAGAAGCGAGGCCCGACCTTGGACTCCATATGAACTGCAATTCCAGGACGCATGTCTTCCCTTTGAGAAGATCACCTATTCTGGCGTTTGTTCTTCTCTTTCGCGTTTGTTTTGGCGATACGAAGTGATCAGAGGGTCAGCGAGATCAACAAGCACTTCGTCCTCTACGGGATGTCGAATTACCTGCACGGCACCATATTCGATGGCTTCATCCGCTTCGAATGATTGGTTTTCTGGAATGAGAAAGACAAATGGAATCGACGAAAGCTCATCGTCGAGCTTCAGCTCCTTTAGAAAGGTCATTCCGTCGCCCGCTCGAAACTCACTGTCGGATATGATCAGGTCGGGATAGTTCTTCTGAGCCAAGAACAGAGCAAGCGTCATTTCATTGGCGGGAATAATTTGATATCCACGTCGTGCAAATGCTCTCTTGGCCAGGGCTACATTTGTTGAGCTTTCACCTGCAACTAATATTTGTATTTGTGTATTCATCAGTTTCCAATCATCACTGTCCGACTGACCACAAGCGCACACTTTTGTCATTGCTTCCGGTAAGGACCAGATGCTTGTCCGGTGCCAGGTCCTCGCTCCATATGCCGAGGTTGAAACCGCTATAGCGTTTTGTCTCTGATCCGGCATCGAGATTCCACACACGTACGGTTTTGTCCAGGCTGCCAGTCAATGCCTCTCGATCGCCGGGCATAAACCTGACCTTAATTACCCAGTCTCTATGACCGTTCAGGACTTTGATCTGTTGTCCGGTCGATAGATCCCATAGTCGTATCGTCAAGTCTCGACTCGTAGAAAGCAGTTTGCTGCCATCAGATGATAGCGCCAGATCTAGCACATAGTCGTTATGGCCTCGCAACATCATCAACGGGTTTGAGGTTTTTACATCCCAGACGTAAATACTATTGTCGTCCCCGCACGAAATGACCTTAGAGCCATCCGGCGTATAAGTGACGCAACGAATTCTACCTGTGTGTCCTTTTAGGGTTGAAACAATGTTGCCGGATGAAAGGCTCCAAATTCTTACATTGTTGTCGTAACCGCCTGAGACGACATGTTGGCCGTCTGGCGCGAAAGCTACACATGTGACCAGGTTGTTGTGTCCATTGAGAACCATTTTCTGCTTAGCTGAAGCGATGTCAAAGAGGCGGATGCTTTGATCGTCGCTGCAGGAGAGAAGCGTTCTGCCGTCGGCTGAGATGGCAACGCCGTTGATTTCTCCTGTATGTCCGAAAAATTCCGCTTGCAGCTTGCCGGTATTAAGATCCCAATACTTGATCGATTGATCGAATCCGGCAGAAGCCGCGAATCTGGCATCGGGTGAGAAGGTAATTGCCTTCACCCAGTTAATGTGTCCTTCCATGTGCTGTAATTCTCGGGCCTCGACCTCGCCGTCCGGAGAGTTGGTCTGCGCCGGTAGTCCAGATCGTGGAATGCCCGCCGACGCGACGGTGGGATTGTCACTTGCAGTTGGAGATGTTGGGGTTGCTTCGGCGGCAAAACTGGCGGCAGGGCTGGCAGATGCTTCGCTTTTCGGCATTTCCTGCCCGTTTATATTGACCCGCTGGACGTCTCCTGCCGGCGCCGGCTGGGCCTCGCTTTGTGGAGGCGGAGGAGCAGCAGTGGGTGTTTGAGCTTCCGCAGTCTGTAATGCTTCGGGCGCTTTTTCTTCGCTGCCGGACTGAGGAAGATCCTTAGTTGCATTGCCTGCTTGAGTCTTTGGTGCAGCGCTTTCCAGTGCGCTTATTCTCTTTTTAGTCTCTTCGAGCTTATCGTTTTTCTTCTCTGCTTCATAAACGATTACGAGTTCCTTTAAACTCGAGAGCACCCGAGTCGGGGCATTATTCTCTTCGGCAGTCTTGATCGCCAGCTGGAGCACTTCTTCTGCCTGTCCATACTTCTCATACCGAATCAATCGGCGCCCCATATCATGGTAGGTTTGCCATATATCCTCCATAGCCGGCAAGGGGGCCTGCCATGCAAAAGCGCCAAGAAGCGCCAGTGTGACGGCTAAAGAGGTTGTTCGTTTACGATTAATTGCTCTCAATCTTCTCTGTCTTTTCTCACTACACAAGCACATTTTAAAATTATTTCTGACCAGTATATCTTGATCATCGTCGGCAAAATGACGGACACTGTCAAACATCTTTCGAGGCAATAATAATGGACAAGCGCAGACTGGGAAAGACCGGAATGGATGTCAGTATTCTCGGATTCGGGGGTGCTGAGATTGGTTTTGAGCAGTCCACTCTGACAAATGTGGAGCGACTTTTGATGGCGGCCCTGGACGAAGGGCTCAATGTAATCGACACGGCAGAGTGCTACCTGGGTAGTGAAGAGCTTATAGGTCGAGCTGTCGGCAATCGCAGGGATGAGTTTTTTCTATTTACTAAATGCGGCCATGGTATCGATCCCACCATTTCGGCCTGGTCTTCTTCGGAATTGAAAGCCAGCATCGACAGAAGTTTGAGACGATTGAAGACCGATCGTGTTGATCTTTTGCAACTTCACAGCTGCAGCAAAGACATACTTGCTAACGGCGAAGTGATTGAAGTTTTGAAGAAAGCAAAAGCAGAAGGCAAAACCAGATTCATCGGGTACTCGGGCGATCACGAAGATGCGCTGTACGCCATTGAGACCGGTGAGTTTGATACATTGCAGACTTCAGTCAGTATCTGCGATCAAGAATCGCTCACACTAACAATTCCAAAAGCGATCGGTCTGGGCATGGGAATTATCGCCAAGCGTCCGATTGCAAATGCCGTCTGGAGGTTCAAGGAACGCCCAGACAACTCCTACCTGCACGATTACTGGCAGCGCCTGGGTGAGCTCGGTTTTGATTTCGTCAACGGTGACCCAACCGACACTGCGTCAGTGGCTTTGCGTTTTACATTATCAGTGCCTGGTGTGCACACGGCAATTGTCGGCACCCAGAGACCGGGACGCTGGAAGGAAAATGCTCGTATGCTAGGTTTAGGGATGCTTCCAGACCATCAATTTAATGCTATTCGCGATCGATGGCTGGATACGGCCTCAGAAGACTGGATTGGGCAAGTCTGAGCAGGATTTCAAACCCAGGTCCACTGCATCCTACCGGGCACATATGTGTGCGACTCAGTAAATGCTTCCTCGATTGGCACTTTGTTTTGTCTGCAGAACCGCAGTAATGCAATCGCCTTGTCTCGAGACAAATAGCCGAGCCGCACTGATGTCTGGAGCCTCAATGCTGCATGCAGGGTGGGTTCATCCAGCATTTTGGTGCGCATAAGATTGGCGCCGACTTTCATGGCGCTGTCGAAATTCTCTTTGACGACCAGTTCAATCTCCGACCGGGAAAGGACTTCAGCGTCTACAAGCATGTCTCCGAGCCTGTCGCTGGAATTTTGCTGGGCCCCTTGATACTCTGCCATGGCGGCGTAAATGTCTTTGCCATCTTTGCAGACTACTTTCAATGCACTGGTCGCTTGGTGTGGTTTGAGAATGTTGTTGGAGACAGATGAGAGAAGGTCGATGGCTGCTTCAAGATGCTGTTGCGTAACCAGACCACGCTCAAGGAAAATTTGCGCCACCCGCTTCTTTTTGAATAGCTCGATCTCGAGGCATTCTGCCAGATCTTCCTTGGTGATGAGACCGGCCATGAGGAAAAACTCTCCAATACGAATAGTTTTCTCATCCGGAGCAATGAATGTTCCCAGCTCGAATAGTGCCTGCTCGAAGGAGATGTCTTTCTTGTAGGCATAACGCAGCGCGGATATTGCGTTTGATTCCGACAGTCCGGAATCTCGAATCATTAGTATTGCATTCAGTGCAGCGAGAAGACCGTCGGTGGTAATAATCCTATCTATGATCAGTGCCTGCCCCAGCATCATGGAGCTCGTCCTGGCTTTGATCATAGTCTTGCTATACTGCTCGTTCGTTACAACGTGGGCGGACAGAAGTAGCTTGGTTAGCTCGTTTGCTTCGAAGACATTAACTGAGGTTTGTTCGTGAATCTCTTTGGCTTCCCGAATTGCTTTCTCGATCGAGATGCCTTTTTGATTGCATATGCGAACAGCTCGGATTGCCAAGTCGACAGTAATTTGATGCTGTTCGACTTTGTCGACAATCATTCGGCAGACGTTCATGTGATTTTCGGAAATGAGACCGGAGGTCTTTACTGCTTGAAGGACCGGAATTTTTAGGTCCCTGGCGATTGACTTGCAATCAGAAACGTCCTCTCGGCTGATGAAACCACCACCAATTAGAACTTGCAAGAGCGTCTCATCCTGATCGACCTTGCTCACGCCTTTTCCCCCAAAGTGGACACCTATATTTTAATGCCCGAATGAAAAGAGATTATTCGCTTGTGGATTGAGTTTTCAAATAATTCTTAAATTCGACGGTGTCCAGAAATGTGAAAAGGACTTTGCTTGAAACGATGCAATGGTGGGCTTTTATAGCGTTGTCTCACTCTTTCTAGCGAGCACAAAATAACTGAGATGGGGTAGGCGGCCTCACCATTTGGTGTTGTAAAGTTGACGGAACGATGCACTCAACAGGTTGCCTCGCTAGCAGAGTGAACAGAATTGACTCCGCCGGCTAAACAGGCAGTAGATCCTTTAGTTGGCAACTGCCAAAACAGTTGCAGAGGCACTGTTTGCGTGGATTTTCTTATGGGCAAAATCACTCACGATAGTTAGCCGGGTTGGGACTACTTATACTTGTGATCTGCAAAATTTGATTTAGCGCAAGCCGAGCTCTTTCTTGAGCAGATCGCGACTTCGCTCATGTGCAAGCTGCGCTGCCTCTTGGTTGTAGGAGGTTCTCGACTTGAAGCAGAAACCATGATCTACGCCCTTGTAGAGATAGGTTTCGAAGTTCGGTCTCTCTACGAGGACCTGTTCAATTTTCTCGTAGACATCCTGGGGAACGGCTTGATCGAGCTCAGCAAAATGCATTATGGACTTGCATCTAATTTTGCTGGCATCTTCCAAACGTTTGTCTATTGAGAGGGGGTAATAGCAAATTGCAGCGTTTAGATTAAAGAGGGTTGCCAGGCGGTATGTCAGTCCACCACCCAGGGAGAAGCCCAGTGCAGCAACTCGTCCCGAGCAGGCTTTGTGATCGCGAAGGAACTCAGCTGATTCGCGCAGGTCTGACAGAGTCCTCTCTTCGTCGAAGCGCTTGAGGTAGGATTGCGCCAATTCCAGATCTGCGCCTTCGTAACCCAGCTCGAGATTAGGTTTCAGCCTCCAGAATATATCCGGAACAAGAGTTAGAAAACCTTGCTCCGCCCAGAAGTCTGCGGCTTCGCGCACCTGGTCGTTGACACCAAAAATCTCCGGTATGAGCAGGATGCCAGGACCTTGACCTTTGGGTGGAATGGCCAGGTAAGCATCAAAGAAACCATCACCGATGGAGATCGAGATTCGGTCTGAAGCCATTCAAGCCGCCCCTCCTCTAGGCGTACCAGTCCAGTCTCTGAATCGATACGGTTTCACCACTTGGAAGCCTATCCTCATCCGCTGGGAAGTAAATCAAACAGTCGGCTCCAGCCAAACCGCTGAGCATATGGGAGCCTTGACCACGACTTGGTAGCACATTTAGTGCGCCACCATCGCACCCTAGTATACCGCGTACGAAGTCCAGTCTTCCTTTGCTCTTCTTGAGATCGCTTGAGAGCCTGGCGGCTAGCACGCGTGGGTGCGGATCCAAGCAACCCTGCATTTTCATTAATGCAGGTTTGACGAATAGCTGGAACGTCACCAGAGAGCTGACCGGATTGCCAGGCAGGGCAAAAAATAGCTTTCGTCGTCCGTCTTGATCGATGTATCCAAAATAGATGGGTTTGCCTGGCTTCACCGCGACTTTCCAAAAAACCTTTTTCACGCCCAGGTTCTCAAGCGCCATGATGACGAAGTCTCGATCGCCTACCGAGACCCCGCCTGCTGAAATAACCACATCTGATGAGGCAAGCGCTCGGGCTAGTGTGTGTTCTGTCTCCGCCAGGTCGTCTCGCACATGCATACGCTCGACCGAGTCGATTCCCAGACCGTTTAGCGCTGACTCCAACCCGTAAGAGTTCGACTCGAAGATCTCTCCAGGCGAGAGTGTGTCCGGAGCGGCTCCTGGCATGACAAGCTCGTCGCCGGTGCTGACTACCGTCACTCGTGGATGTTCGTGAACGTCGAATGAATCGTGACCGAAGGACGCCAGCAGTGCTACTATGGGCGGTGTTATTGCCAAACCGGCAGGCAACACTTGATCGCCGCTCCTTAGCTCCTCGGCCCGCCTGCGAATGTTCTCGCCTGGATTGCAGGATCGTTTTACCAGGATCCGATCACCAACTTCCTGGCAGTACTCTCTCATCACCACCGCTTCCACTGAAGGGTGCACGGGCGCGCCCGTGAGGATCTTAGCCGTCGTCCCTGGTGACAAACCAATATCCGCCGATGCTCCGGCTGCCACCACTGAACTGAGTTGCAGCTCAACAGGATGGCTGTCGCTGGCAGTCTTGATGTCTTCGAGTAGAACGCCGAAGCCATCGACTGCTGAATTATCGAAGCGGGGCAGATCAAATCCGGCTACTATCGGTGCGGCAAGAAAGCGATGAAGCAAACTGCCGATAGGGGCGCGCAGTTGGGGCAGGACCTCGGTCGTCTCGAGTATCATGTCGAGAGCGTCGTTGTATGAAAGGAGTTTCCTTGCTTCACTCTCTACAGTGCAATCATGTTTGTGCATTTTGTATGGGCTGACCTTATTTCGATTGGCAACTCAGTGCGGAATAAACTTGCTCGCCAAGAGATTTTCTTCCAATTTCGGCGGATGAAAGTGGCGCTTCAATTGTCAGTGTGGTCATGCTGATGTGCTCACGGCGCGGGTTTCATGGCATTTCCCGGCAAGCATGTCGACAGAGTGCAGGAGGTAGGGAAAGAGAACGTCCAGGGCGTCGCGAGCTGCTCCCGTAGAGCCTGCGATGCTGACTATGATTGTCTGCTTGCGGACGCCGGCGTTGGCTCTCGAGAGCATGCTATATGGTGTTTTCTCCTGGCCGTAGGCGCGAATCGACTCCGCGATGCCAGGCAGTTCTTTATCAAAGAGCGTGTCTAGCGTCTCTGGTGTCACATCCCTGGGACCCAGTCCGGTGCCGCCCGAGGCGATAATGAAGTCCACCTTCGATTCGTCGGCCAGGCGGCGAATCTCTGCGGCGATCAACTCCTTGTCGTCCGGGATCACTTTGTGCTCGACCACGTCAATGCCGTGTTGCCGCAGCTTTTCTGCGATTATAGCGCCGGAGCGATCTTCTCCCTGGCCTTTTGAAATACTGTCGGACATGACCAGGCAGGCGGCGCGGAAGACACGGCCAAGTTCGCCTTCGAAATCCGACTTGCCACCGGTTTTTCGCAGCAACTCCACTGCGTCGATGCGCGCTTCCTTATCGAACATTTTTACCATGTCGTATATTGTCAGAGCAGCGACAGTGGCCGCAGTCATGGCTTCCATCTCCACTCCGGTCTTATAGGATGCTTTCACCTTCGTCTCTATCGAGATAGAACGGTCCGCTACATTGAAATCGACGCCGACGAACTCTATCGGGATCTGGTGGCAATATGGTATCAGTTGATAAGTATTCTTGGCTGCTTGAATAGCTGCCATTTTTGCAATCTCCAGCGGATCGCCTTTGGGAATTTCCTTGCGACGGATGCGCTCGATGATCTCAGGATCGAGATGTAGTACTGCTCTTGCCACTGCTGTTCTGTGAGTGACCACTTTCCTCGAGATGTCGCGCACGACTTTTATCCTCCAATCTCTATCATTGAGCGATTTTCCTGTGAAGCAATCTCTTCTGCCGGTGGATGCTCCTCGGGCTTTTGCAAAACTGTATCGATAATAATTCTTTCCAGCTCGGCATCGCTTGCTCCTTCGCGCATCAGATCCCGAAGACTTTTTTCAGCCGGATAGAACAGGCAGGTTTTGAGCGAACCATCGGCGGTGAGTCGCAATCGGTTACAAGTCGAGCAAAAGCTGTCCGACATGGATGTGATGAAGCTGACCGTGCCGGTGCCGCCTTCTACGGCGAAGTCTTTCGCTACCGCGCCTGGCGCGACAGGCAGTGGGATAAGCGTGAACTTCTTTGATATCTGCTCCACCATTTCTTTGTAGGTGACGACTTTGGTTATCTCCCAGCTGTTGTTCTTGAACGGCATGAACTCAATGAAGCGGACATTAACTCGTTTGTCGTACGCATAGGCGACAAAATCCAGCACTTCGTCGTCGTTGAGATCGGCCATGACGACCACGTTGAGCTTGAGCGACTCGAACCCTGCTTCCAGCGATTGTTCGACAGCCTTGAGTACACGCGGAAGATAATCTCTCCCAGTAATTTTTTCGAAACGATCCGCATGCATCGTGTCGAGACTGATGTTGAGCGCCTGTATGCCGGCTGTCTTGAGCTTTTCAACATTGTCGACAAGTTTGATGGCGTTGGTCGTCATGGCGAGAGTTTCCAGATTCTCAAGCTTTGCCAACATGGCTACTAGGTGCTCGAACTCCTTTCTGACCAGGGGTTCGCCGCCTGTCAGCCTGATCTTTCTGATGCCCAGTTTGACGAGAATGCGCGCAATCGTCTCGATCTCGCCAAATGTGAGTATCTGATCTTTCGGCTTCCAGTCTATCCCTTCCGGTGGCATGCAGTAAAAGCACCGCAGATTGCATCTGTCGGTGACAGAAATTCGCAAGTATGTATGTTCTCGTCCGAATCTGTCTACTAGTCTGTTCATGCGCTCTTCGCTATGTGGCCGCTAAGGGCGACGGTATTTTGAAATCTGTTTTGGGGTCTCTGTAACTGTCTCAAAATTTAGAACCTCGCGCCGTCGAGTAGCCGGAGCTCAACCGAGAATGCCAGTCTCATTGGCTTGATGCCGTGGCATGCGAATGTTTTGCTGCATCATGAACGCTGGCACTACATGCCTGGCAGTTGACCCAGCCAGAGGAGCCGTCGGTGTAAGTTTCCTTCTTCCAGATTGGCAGGCGGTGTTTGATCTGCTCGATCAGGTAGCGAGAGGCCTGATAAGCCTCATCCCTGTGCTCGGAGCAGACTCCAATCCAGACGGCGGTTTCGCCGATTGTCAGAGCACCTACTCGATGAGCGCAGGCAAGAGCAATTATGTCGAACTTGCTTTTCGCCTCGAGAACAATCTTTTCTGCTTCTTTCTCGACCAGAGAGCCGTAGGCTTCGTATTCGAGTTGAGTAACCCGGCGTCCTTCGTTGCGATTGCGTACCCTGCCCTCGAACACGACAATGGCGCCAGCGCCATCGTTGGCGATCATCTCTGCAAGCGAGGAACGCTCAATTTGTTGGTCGGTGAGGAGAAACATGGGACTCCTTGAATGACAAGCGCTATAGCTCCGACTGAGAAAATTTACTCGTCGACACGCTGTCCGACTGGTCGTGCGCTCGAAGTTTACAGGCGCTCCAGTGGCCATATTGACATATAAACTAGTCATTTGTCTTTAACTTCATCGATAATAAACAAGGCAGATACGTAAGTCTCGGTGTCTGATACTTTACGTCTGGTAATATCACTAGTGATAACCGGCATCCAGTCAAGTTCTGAATCGCATTGTAGAGGACGCACTTGTCCCACGAACAAGAAACCAAGAAAGCGATAGTAGCGAAAGAGCCACCCGACCTGAAACTGGGAACCTTGCTCTCCTACTTTGAAATCGTCTCGGAAGAGGACGTGCATCGCGGGTTGATCTTGTCACAGCATGCCGGTCTGCCCCTTGGAAAGAGCCTTGTCATGCTCGATCTAGCCACGCCGGAAGTAGTGCGGGCTACGGTCGAGGCGCAGTCGATGCTCAAGGATGGGCTTCTAAAGTTCGAGCATGCCAGAGAAGCGATGGGCGTAGTGCATCGAAAGCGCTGGGGCTTAACCGACGCTTTGGTTCTGCTGGGCATTGACGCTTATGCCACCAGGGGCACGAGGCTGGGCGAGATGCTCACAGCCGCAGGTTATTTAAATGAAAGCAATCTGGAGATGGCGCTCAAGACCTGCGATGCATCAGGATTGCCGCTTGGCAGGGTGCTCGTTCTACTGAGCAAGATTACCGAGCAATCGCTCGACCTGGCTCTCAAGTTGCAACGGGCCGTGCGTTCTCGTGATGTGGCGCGGCAGGCGGCTATCCAGCAGTTGATAGAGGAGAAACCGGACAAGAGCGTGCTAGAGGCTGCTCACAAGGAAGATGAGCGCAAGGTCAAGATTGGAGAGCTGCTCACCGAGGCCAATTTGCTGAAAGCCAGCGAGGTCGCCTCGGCGGTGGAGATGGCGCGCGCCAACGACAAAATGATTGGCGAGGTATTGGTCGAGCTGGGTTGGGTCGGCGACGACGTGCTGACTGCCGCCCTGCGCTTGCAAGAGCTGATCTGGAACGGCACGGTGAGCCGGTTTCGCGCTTGTGAAGTGCTCAAGGATATATCGGCGCTGGGCATGACGGTAGAAGAAGGTCTAAGGGAGGCGGGGCTGGCTCCCACGGATTTTCAGACACAGATTAATTTTTGCGACTTTTTGCGCATGACCGGCTATCTCGATCGACTGTTGATGAAAGATGCCGTCCAAACAGTAATGGCGAGCCCCACACTCTCTCAGTCCGTGCTCAGCAATGGCAGCAAAGGCGGCAGGATCTTGGATAAAAGCGATCTCAAGACCGCCATCAAGCTTTCGTTTAGAGACAACGAGCTGCTTGCCGATATTTTGACCGAAGTGAAACCGGGCGATCGGGCACTTATTGGATCGGCCCTTGTAATGCACGAGCTCCTGCGGACGGGTAAACTAAACCTCGACCAGGCTGTGATCAATTTCACCATTCGACGAAACGGCCTGCGATTTACCTGACGTCATCATGGCAATAAGGAGCATTTTCGCATGACCGATGTGCATACTGTGGCACCCTACGGCGCCTGGAAGTCACCCCTGACGGCAGAGCGCATCGCGGCCGGCTGTTTGAAGCTCGGTCAGGTGATAGCCAGCGGCAAGGAAGTATTCTGGCTCGAAGGCAGAGCTCATGAGGGTGGCCGAGTGGTTATCGCTGCCAGGAGAGAAAACGGGCTAATGGAGGACATCATCCATGCCCCTTTCAGCGCTCGAACGCTCGTTCATGAATACGGCGGTGCTCCTGTCGCTGTCTCAGGCGATAGTATTTTCTTTACCAACTACTCTGACCAGCGAATCTACTCCGTTGAAAGGAATGGCGGCGAGCCGCAACCTCTCACCGCCCCTGGTGACTGGCGATATGCCGACATGATTGTAGATACCGCGCGCAGCCGCATTATCTGTGTATGCGAGGATCATCGCAAGAAAGATACAGAGCCGGAAAATCAGATTGTCGTAATCAAAATCGAAAAGGACGAAACGGGTGGCTTCGTCCCATCCGCTCCGGAAGTGCTCGTCGCCGGCGATGACTTTTATGCTTATCCTCGCCTTTCTCCGGATGGCACAATGCTCACCTGGATTTCGTGGAATCATCCCGATATGCCGTGGGACGGCACCACTCTCTATCTGGCTGGCATCAAAGACGATGGTGGCTTGTCGAACACAGTAAAAGTAGCCGGCAGCCGCACCGAATCAATTTTTCAGCCATCCTGGTCACCTGATGGTCGGCTGTTTTTCGCTAGCGACCGATCGGGTTGGTGGAACCTCTATGTTTTGTCGACACCGCAGTCAGCAATCAACGCTCCCGGCGATTCATTACCCCGATGTGAGGCGGTCCTCGATATGGAGGCGGAGTTCGGAATGCCGCTCTGGATCTTCGGCATGTCCACTTATGCTTTCCTCTCGAACGATCGCATTTTGTCCGCTTTCAACCGGCAAGGGAGCTGGAGTCTTGGCGTAATCGACATCAGTCAGGACAATTCCTGTCTCGAGGAATGGATCGCGGACTACTGCGAGTTGGCTTTCGTCACTGCAGACGGTGCTCATGCTGCCATGCTAGCCGGCTCTCCGCTTTCACCTTTATCCGTGGTGGCACTTGATGTAGATTCGAGAAAGATTCATACTGTTCGTCCCAGTTTTTCGATAGTGCTCGACAGCGAGTTCGTTTCGACGCCCGAGCCGATAGAGTTTGCCACCGACAACGGGCTAACGGCCCATGCCTTCTATTATCCACCGCGAAATGGAAACTTCCGTGGACCGGCCGGAGAGCTGCCACCGCTGTTGGTGAAGAGTCATGGCGGACCGACGGGTGCGACATCCTCTG
>CAYTDR010000103.1:0-13572 GCA_964436185.1 uncultured Candidatus Obscuribacterales bacterium
TTCTGATCAGCTCTCGAATGGTTATCTGTTCTGTTTGGACGTCGAGCGAACACTCGCGACTTGAGCCTCCGCCTATCGCTTGATCTTTATTGTGAGCAGCAGTCCCATAAAAAGCACCCCAAAGAGAAAAATTATACTGGGCTAATAGACGGCTGGATGCACTGAAGAATTCCTATTCCAGACGAAGTTTCAAAATCCAAAATTTGTTGAAGGTGCTTGATTTCATCTTGTCATCAACCAGATCCGCTTGTCTATTTGGAGAGGTGAGTCTGGCATTAACAGTGAACCTATTAGTCGTCAAATGTTCTTTAGATACCATACAGATACAAAATTACTGCGCAGGTCTAGCGTTACAGTATTGACGAGAGTCGTGAACTCTCTCCGTCTTTGCATCCTCTTTTATCTACACAATAAATTAGATGCGAGATGGCTGTTAATAGTTCAATTCAAAGTCGGATGCCACGCAGTTTCTATTGATTTTTGGTGGCAGGATTTTTGCCAGGATTAGCATCCAATTCTTAACAAAGAAGTACTGTGGTCGAGCGAAGGCGTGGTCAACATGGTAAATTCTTCAGTTCTATATGAGATTGATGTTTTGGCGTTGAAGACGCCCGGGAGATGTCATGAAGGTAATTCTGCAAGAGAATGTTCAAAAGCTAGGTAACGCAGGAGATGTGGTAGATATCTCTCGCGGATATTTCCGCAACTTCCTTGAACCAAGAAAATTGGCAGTATTAGCCACACCAGGCACACTTAAAAAGCGTGAAGAAGATCGTGAAGCTCTCAAGCGCAAAGTGGAAAAAGCATTGGCAGAAGCTCGTGAACTCGCTGATAGAGTATCCAAACTTCCCCCACTAAGAATCGAAGCTAAAGCCGGCGAAAGCGGCAAGCTTTATGGCAAGGTAACCAACAAAGAAGTTGGCCAGGCCATCGATAAGGCACTTGAGACAACCATCGACAAGCGCATTATCAAGATTCTCGGAGAAGTTAACTCTCTTGGTTCTTACAAGGTGCAGGTCAAGTTGGCTCCAGAAATTCAGGCTGAGTGCACAATCAGTGTCGTGCTTGAAGGTAGTCCGGTAGTCGAAGCGACTGTAGAAGAGTACAAAGCTTCTGAAGAGGCAAGCGAAGAATCAACTGAAGATTCTGCTGAGGAAAGCGAATCGGAAACCGAAGAAGAGTAAAATCGGTTTTTGGTCTAAGGTTTTTTCGCACACCAACCAACTAACGCTGGCTAAAAGCGGCAGTTAGTGTTGGTGTGCGTTTTTGTTTGTTGGCTCGCTCATGGAACAGAGCACGAGAACAAAAAGGTTGACATGCGTACCGAAGAAATACGCCGCAGTTTGATCAATGGTATTTCTCAGTCATTTCTACCATTTGAACCAAAAGCTACTACAGACAGGCGATCAGACGCTTACCTGAATGTTCACCAAAAATTTGGCTCTATCTCAATTTGAGGTAAGCTCCAAACAACGAAACTTGGGCTCGCAGGCTCTATTGTCGAAACGCGAGGTAGGCCGTCAATGATCTCTCTTGCTCTCTAAATTCAGATTGAGCTGAGTATCAGAAATCAACTTCGATGCCCCTGCGGAACTGGTTCTTGCAGCGCCTGCATCCGATACCCGTGGAACTCTGTCCTGTGCGTCGGTACAAACGGCAGGCGCATGATTCTGCACCTCCTCATCGGCGTCGAACGGCTCGATTGTAATAACACCATCACTGGAGCGCTTTAGAACTTCAACCTTCTGCTTTGCACCATTGAGAAAATGCTCACACTGTTTGGATAACTGCATTCCACGCTCGAATAGCTGAAGCGCGTTTTCCAGCTGAAGCTCGCCATCGAGCGTGGTGACGACGGTTTCCAATTCGCTCAACGCTGATTCGAAATCCTTGCTCTTTATCATCGCCTACCTCCTTACCACGAATCTTCGGTGTATTTGACTTCTAGGATCAATTTGCCGCTGGCAAGCAATGCTTCCAGCTGATCTCCGACCTGTACCTGATTGGCATCTGTGACTAAAGAACCATCCGCTTTTCGCAGGATAGAATATCCACGAGAAAGGACATTCTGCAGACCGAGCACCTTCAGCTTCTCGTTGGCTTGGCTCCACCTGTGGTATCGCTTCAGAATTTGTTGATCCACATGGGCTTCAAGTCGTTGTTTCAAGTGAGTCACCTTGAGCAGGTGATTTTGCAATCGCTCTTGATAGCGGGCTAACGATCTTTCCGGAGAAAGTTGCTCGAGTCTGCGACTGGCTGAATCGAGTTTTACGTCCATTTGAAAACTTAGTTTCTGTTTCAAATTCGACAACTGCTCTGTAATCTCAGTGTAGCCCCGAGCTACCAGCTCTGCAGCCGCTGTGGGAGTAGGTGCCCGTAAGTCCGCGACCAGGTCGCAAATTGTCACATCCGTTTCGTGACCCACACCTGAGATCGTCGGCACCTTGCATTCAGCAACAGCTCTGGCTACCGGCTCAGTATTGAAAGACCATAGATCTTCGATCGAGCCACCACCTCTGGCGACAATAATTACATCCAGATCTGGTATCACTGAAAGCAGACGCAATGCATCTACGATGCTCTCCGGACTTCCTTCTCCTTGGACCTTGGCTGGTGAGATGATTATGTCGACCAGCTTGTTACGCCGCCGGATAGTGTGCAAAATATCTCTTACTGCGGCTCCGACTGGGCTGGTGACAACACCCACCTTCTTTGGGAGCATAGGAATAGGACGCTTGCGTTCCGGCTTGAGCAGCCCTTCGCGTTCCAATTCCCCTTTAAGCTGTTCGAAGGCAAGCTGCCATTCTCCAATTCCGACAGGCTCGAGAGCCGTGACGATCATTTGATAAGCGCCACGCGGAGGATAGACGCTGAGCTTGCCGTGAACTATTACCGAAAGCCCATCTTCCAGCTTGAATCGAACGTTGCGACTAGCATTCTTGAAGCAAACACAAGGAAGAGTTGCTTCCTTATCCTTTATAGAAAAGTACCAGTGACCGGATGGATAAAGCTTCGCGTTGCTAATTTCACCAGCTACATAGACGAACTCAAATGTAGTCTCAAGTAAGTCCTTTACTTGGCCGGTGAGCTCCGAGACGGTAAATACCGGACGGAGAGTGTTTTTCTTTATAGGATTCTTTGTACCGTACACCTTCGCATCCTCATATATAGAGTGTCGGAGTTGTGAATGAACTTGACATCGAACCTCTTGTTTGTCGGGAGGTTTTTTATAGAAGGAGATCAACCAAAACGATAGTTCGACGGAGGACTGAATTGGGTATGGTTAGTTTGCATTTAATCTCAGTGGCGGGCTTGCCGGCTCGTTTTAAATGTATTCGATCGATATATCTTCTCTGGCTTGGCGTGATCGTGTTGGATGGTCTCTGTCTGTATGAACGACTGTCTTCTCGGCGCTCCTTCTATGCTGCCTCGTGACAATCCACATGAAAGGACTTTGATATTCATGGTTGTCAACTGAAAGGCTTCGAATTTCATTTGACGTTGTTCACTCATATACCATATATTAGTATGACATACGGAAGTTTGGCAAATGTTTAGGAGGGGCGCTCATGGATCGCACCTTGTTTTCGCCGTCTATGATCGACGTTTTTCGAGGATGTCCACTTGCATTCTCGCAAGCATTCAAACGCTACACCGAGAGTGGTGGTGGCGGCAGCAGTCTCTCATCGTTAACGAAGAGCTTCGTCAAACGTGGACTTGCTGAGATAAATAGGAGTCAAGTAACGACTGTCAATCAAGTCCAGGTTTTTGTTGGCCAAAGGTGGCCACTCGAAAAATTGGAGAAGCAAGGTATAAACGGTGACAAAGTAGTCAGAGCATTCCTCTTTGGGTACAAGACTCTGTATTCCTATGTTCGCCAGCCATACAGACCAACAGGCGCAGAAGTAGCCGCCGTCTCTTTGAAGGTGCGTGGCAGAGCTGCTACGGCCCGCGTTTACTTGGAGGATACGTTCGACTTGGTGCTCTGGTATCCGGTCGAGCGACACCTGGAGATCGTAGACTTTCAAATAAAGGTCTCAAAGGCTTCGCCGCGCAAAGAGAACTGCGGATCTATGGTAGCCAGACATTTCTTGATCAAGAAATTGCAAACAAGATGGCCGTATTTGTCTGTCTCGTCCACGACAGTTTCGTTGAGTGAGACTGGAAAAACAATCGTACGAATTCCGTTGAATGACGAGGTTCTCGAAAGAGAATGGCAAGAAATTGAGAACGATCTTGGATTGATGAAGGTAGAGAGAGAAATTCCGCCTCATTCTGTTCGCGACGAATGTGACTACTGCGATGCGCTTATGACACGATCTGTTCAGAAGGGCTCAATGACTGGCTCCTTAGCAATTAACGAAGATTTTTCCATGAGTGCGTGATTTCTATCTCGATATATTCAACTAGTCCTACAGGTCTATTGATTGGTGCACCAATCAATTTCTTTGGAGGGCTGCAATCTCTGCAGACAGCCTATATCTAGGTTGTATCGTTGTTCGAGTGTCACTAGGGATTTTCTGGGCAATAATCAAAATTTAGCCTGCACCAGCGGTACCACCAACATATAAGTGGTGAGATATGCGATCGGGCGCCCTGGTATATGCGATTGTCGTCCGTCTGCTGCGTTCTAATGAATAAAAAGCGACATATGCATTGTTGATGGGCGCATATTAGACGATAATCGTATGGAAAAGTTTCAAGAATGAACATTTCTATGTCGCCAAACCATATCATCGCGCCTGAGGAGCTCGGGACGATATCGCAGTACGAATCGGTATCTAAGAGGGCTCCTTGTGGAGCTCGTTAGCTACCACTGGTATCAAAAGGAGATATAGTGCAATTTCTGATGGATACCATGGATAGTGCTTATTTTGCAATCGTGCATTTACTAGTGCGGGCTTTCACTCACGGGTTCTGGTTAGACCGATTCGACGTTGAATCGGGTTCTGTCGCATATTCATCGTCTGCCTGCATTGCTCTGCGACCACACCAATGGCGGCTGATCTACTAGAAAGGTGTACGCATCCTATGCCATCGAAAGTGGTGAAACTATAGGACATGTGGTGCTAGTCGCACGCCCTTCAAAAGCCTCTGAACGAGCAAATCAATATGGGCGAAAACCCACTCTCTGACTGCACTTCGGGAATCAGAATCTGAGCGCTTTTGACGTGATAATAATTTCTTCTCAATTGCCCTTGTTTTATTATCGGGTTTAGTTATAATGCTACTTAACGCCACCATTAGCGGCGGCGTGTATGAGATATCGACGGGGCATCGCACTACTTTCGGTGCCGGAGTCGTTGTTACTATTGACCGTGTTGTGGGGGCTGGCTAGATGGTGAATCCGAAACGGGCATCTGAGCATTTTGAAGGCGACAGTGTTGAGCTTGAAGGTTTTGATCATTTCTTTGATGACGAGACTAGCATGGATGGAGATGTTGCCACTACTCCTGGTGAAGACAAAAAACAAGTACGTGTGGAAAAGCTGGTCGATAAGCTCTCTGAGCTGATTACTTTGAGCGTGGACCAGCGAATCGAGACTGCCAAGATCAGCAGTCAACTGATCGAGAATCAACGGCAACTGATTGCGACGCAGCAAATTTTGATCAAGCTGATGGAACGATCAATAGAGTTGACTCGCCACGTCACCTCTATCGAGGAAAGATTGCCTGGGCTATTTGAGATTCCCAGGCTTGTTGAAGGACTGCGTGATCGGGTTGCTTTGCTGGAAGGCGTAGAGACCAGATAGATGCGGTCGGCTTGAGTGAGTGCGATTAACTGTGCTTAACTCGGCTCGGGGTGGATATTTTGCAGTATTCCTCTTGTGTAATTAGTGTTAATAAATGATGTAGACCCTAGTGTGATCGTATTTACACCATTTACACTACTGTTTGTGCATAAGAGGATTACTTGCACGATGCTGATGAGACCCGAGGTGGACTTTGAGCGAATTTTCCTTCATGGAAGGCGGGCACGATGCTGGTGGTGAACACGGCATGCAGACTGGTCATGAGGGGCATGAAGGAAATGCATCCACAACGGCAGCGTGGAACTCCAGCTTCAGAAGTGTGAAGCTGTCCGATATGCTGCAGGGCATCAACATTACGCCTAACTTTATGCTTGCCATGCTCTTCCTTGGATTCACCTCCTGGCTGTTTGTCGTTTACTGGATCCGGCATAACGAGCCGCTCGCTAATCAAGTTTTAGGAACTCCTACTGCTGGGGCGCCTACATCGCACGCAGACAGGAGAATTGTGGCCGGCGCAAAGTTCGCGCTTCCAATCCGCAATCATGGAGCTGATTTCTACACTCCGTGCAAAAAACAGCGAGGCGAACATAATGTGACAACTCCCGCTTCCACAGCCGTATTGCCGACAATTGGCGACCCCTCGAATTTTACTCAGCAGTCCAAAGAAGCTTTTCAATCGTACGGTAACAGTACAGCCATGACCGGTGGGTCTGCGGCTTATGGTGCTCCCATGCTCAGCAACAATCATTCGAGATTGATAAAAGAAGGTCGCGAGCATATCGTAATACACCACCCGGAGCCGATGCAGACGCAACCAGTGTCTTATCCGACAGCTGGCTTACCTACCCAGACTCAGTATCATCCAGCACCCCTGAATGGGCAGATCGCGCAACCGCATCCATCGTTTGGACAACCGACTCACAATCCAGCAGAGAATTTTTCTGGATATCAAGGACAGCACGGGAGCTTTCGAATGCACGTCGGCTCTGCCGAAGGGATGAAGCTGAGAACAGTCGTTAATCGATAAGTCCTCGAGATTTGCTTGCAGCACCTGTCGACAACGTGCTTCCCCATAACTCTTCTAATTCATCAACCTCGGTTAAGTCAGCCGGTAAGGCCGAACTTAGTATCTTGCAAATTCCTCACCGTCACTAACTCGTTTTCGGATAGAGGTAGGACATCTGGGGCCAACAAGTTCTCTTCTGCCTGGTCCAGAGTTTTGATTCCTGGGATAGTCACGGCTACAGCAGGAGCTAAGAGGACCCACTGCAAGGCGCTCTGTGCCAGGGTTCTCTCGCTAGGCACCTCGAGGAACTTAAGTTGCCTCACAGCCGCAATGCGAGCATTTATATAGTCCCTGGGCCAGTTTTTCCGCACATCCCCTGTGACGAACTTTGATTCGTTGTCGTATTTGCCGGTAAGAAATCCGTTTGCCAACGGCTCTCTGGCAATAATGGCGCAACCGGTCTCGACTGCTCTGGCAAAAACCTCACTAGGTTCTTGAATGAATACGTTGTATGGCACTTGCAATGAATCGGGCTTAGCAATAGTCAGTGCGGTCAGGGCCTCTTTCATGCTTAAGACCGAGAGTCCCCAGGCGCGAATTTTCCCTTCTTCTTTTAAGCGATAGAGAACCTCATAAGTAGATTCGTTCTTGATAACCTCTTCTGGCGGATTGTGAAGTTGATACAAATCGATGTAGTCGGTTTTCAAGCGCTCAAGGCTTTTTTCCAGGGCAAACCGAACATATTCATTTGTGAAGGTCTGATATCCGAATCCTTGATAAAAATCGCTGCCGCCTTTGGTGGCGATGACCGCCAGGTCCCGCCTGCCTTTTAGCGCTCTGGCCAATAATTCTTCGCTGTGTCCCCAGCCGTAAACGTCGGCTGTGTCGAAGAAATTGCATCCCATTGCGATTGCTCGATGAATGGCGTCGAAAGACTCTTCATCATTTGTAGGACCGTAACTATTGCCATGAGCATTGCCTCCAATAGCCCAGGCGCCGAATCCTACTTCGGACACTTTGATTCCGGTTTTACCAAAATCTCTGTACTTCATGGGGGCTGTCATCCATAATTTTGGCTTTTCATTGCAACAAGCTGTTTCGACCTGCTTCATCATTTGACGGCTGCAATCGAATTAGGTTCACTAGTGTATTACAATAGCGAATCGACAACGTTCGATAATTCTGGAGACCTGTATAAAGTCATGGACGTGTTCGACATAACGATCGTCGGTGGTGGTCCGACTGGTCTATTTGGTTGCTTTTATGCTGGCCTCAGAGGCTTGAGAACAAAAGTCATTGATGTTCTGCCTGAGCTTGGCGGTCAGCTAACGGCTCTCTACCCGGAAAAGTATGTTTATGATGTCGCAGGACATCCTAAGATACTTGCCAAAGACCTCGCCAAAAACCTCGCCACCCAGGCGTCAATATTCAAGCCCAGCATCTGTCTGGGTGAAAAGGTGCATTCAATCAATCGCCAGAAGGGCGAAGATGGTGAAGATGTCTGGCAGGTGCTTACTGACAGATCAGAGACGCACCTTTCAAAGACGGTTCTACTCGCCATTGGTGCTGGAGCCTGCGTTCCCAAGCGGCTAGATCTTGAATATCCGGAAAGCTGGGAAGGCGAATGCATCTTCTATGCGGTGAAAAGCAAAGAACGCTTTCGAGAGAAAAATGTTCTCATCGTCGGCGGAGGCGACTCGGCAGTCGATTGGGCTAACGAGTTCTCTGTGCTTGCCAAGAGTGTGACCTTGATTCATAGACGTGATCAGTTCCGCGCTGTGCAAAGTTCTGTTGACGAAATGAAGCGAAACAAGGTCGACATAAAAACATTTTACGAGCTGAAAGAGCTAAGAGGCGACAGCCTGCTTAAGGAAGCGGTGATATTCGACAACCGTACAGGTAAAGAAGAAACCATTCCTGTAGACTGCCTGATTCTCAACATCGGTTTTGTAATCAATCTGGACTTCCTCAGACAATGGGGATTGGACATGGAAAAGAATTGCATCATCGTGAGTGAGAAGATGGAGACCAATCTCCCTGGGGTTTACTCCGCCGGAGATATTGCTTCCCATCCAGCCAAACTCAAGCTTATTGCGACAGGCGCAGCTGAAGCCGCTACGGCAGTCAATTTTGCTGTGGTGTTCATAAATCCGCAGGCGAAGTTGTACCCTGGGCACAGCTCCAATCTCAACATAACTATCTGAGAAAGTAGCCAGCAATATTTTATGAGGACGACTGCTCAAGCAAGTTTGAGCAGTCGTCTTGAATTGACTGATGCCACGTCGACAAACTCCCGTGTCGACAGGGCGGACCGGACATGCGCCAACGCAGTGGATTGTTTGAAGAGAGGAAAGTCTGAACCAAACAGAACTCGTCTCGAGCCAAGCAGATCTACCGAGCGGCGAATTACTCGTGCTGGTTGCCAGGATGTTTCGACCATGACATTCGGATATTTGGTGGCCAGTGTGAGAACCTCACGCCAGCTCTCCCAGCCAATATGAGCAAGGATGAATTTCACCATTGGGAATGCTCTCACCAATGGTTCAAGAGCCTGAATCTCGCTGCACCCAGCAATCCCTTTCAAGCGATCCACTGGAATATGACCGGTGTGGATGAGCACTGGAAGTTCAGCTTCTTCCGCCAATTGAACTACATCCTTCATGCGAAACAATAGCTCTCCGCAAGCATAGCCGCCCACTATGGGATGGAACTTTATGCCGGCGACGCTTCCTTTATCTACAAATGGTTTGAGATAGCCGACCGGATCGGGATTCTCTCTGTCTACCGATGCGAAAACAGATAGCCTGTCTTTGTAGGGTTGAATAATCTCGAGAATGTTTGCTGTGGAGGTGAACGGTTCAATTGAATGGATGACGGAATGATCTATATCGTTGCGATTCATCCGATCAATTAGCCGCTCTATACTATATGTGCGAAAGAGCCTGAGCACTTCCATCAGACCGACCTTGCCCAGTTGAGCATAAAATTCTCTGCTCAATCGATCCCTGAGGTTCAGGGCCATAAATCCGACACAACAATCGTGTAGCGGTTCGCTGATTGCTGCCACCTTGTCGAATAACGGAGCAAAGAGCTGATACAGAGAAGACTCTCGATCTTCCGGACACATCTTTGTCTGCAGATTGGCGTCTTGTAAGTGCGTGTGGAAATCTATCGTATACAAGCCTTGTCGCATCGGTTGCCTGCCTCAAATTAAGATGTCATAAGCGGTGGCGTCGTCCGGTTCACCTGAACGGTGAACGGCGCACGCTTTCTCAGGTTGGATGGTTGCCTACTAAAAAGGTTGCCAATAGATTCATCATATCGTCAGCATTTAATTTTTGTAAATGCGACCGCCGTCTGGCGTCTCGACGACTTGATGATCCTTCTTGAGTAGTGGAGAATCACTCAATCTTGAAAACCGATCAAGTTCGATTTGAACCTTAAATTTCGGTTTTGGGAACTTTGCTAATCCAAATAGTGCCTATTGTGTCAAGTGGTGATCCCTTGCACTATCTACTCACTACCATACAAATGTAGTATAATGGATTTATTCGACCTATTGTTGATTATGATGGTGCTGCGGGCTTGAATTATCCATCTACCAACACATCAGGTTTTGTTTGTTGTAGCGCTGGAGAGGTGCCTCTTTATGTTCTCTGAAAATGCAATCAAAGTGCTAGAGAAGCGATACCTTTTAAGGAATCTGGATGGTCAGTTGACTGAGTCGCCAGAAGGTCTTTTCGAGCGCGTAGCTCGCTGCGTAGTGAAAGCTGAGGAGCGCTTCGGCGCGTCAACAGAGTCCCAGCTTTCCACATATGAGCAGTTCAGAGGAATGTTGCTCGCCCGCGAATTCCTGCCGAACTCACCAACCTTGATGAATGCAGGCAAGAAAGGCGGTCAGCTCTCAGCTTGCTTTGTTTTGCCTATCCCTGACTCTCTAGAAGGGATTTTCGAGACTTGTAAGAATGCGGCGTTGATCCATAAGACTGGTGGCGGTACTGGTTTTTCGTTCAGCCGGCTGCGTCCAGCCAATGATCCGGTAGCATCCTCCGTCGGAGTAGCTTCCGGACCGGTTAGTTTTATGGGCGTGTATGATGCTGCCACGGAGGCAATTCGACAAGGCGGTACCAGGCGTGGTGCCAACATGGCTATGCTCCGCATCGATCACCCGGATATCGAGAAATTCATAAGGGCAAAGCGTGACACCCAAAAGTTGAATAACTTCAATATCTCCGTGTCTGTTACGGATACGTTCATGGAAGCGCTTTCGACCGGTTCTGATTATGACCTGATTCACCCGTGCAGTGGTAAGGCTGTGAGTAGACTCAATTCACAGCAGGTATTCTCTTTGATCGTTGAGAATGCTCATGCGACTGGAGAGCCTGGAATTGTATTCATCGATCGCATCAACAATTCGGATCCTATTCGTCAAGCTGTTGATGAGAACGGCGAGATAGTGTCTGGTACGGAAGATATCGAGGCGACTAATCCTTGTGGAGAACAACCGCTCGGTCCTGGAGACGCTTGCAACCTGGGGTCCATCAATCTGTCGTTGTTTGTTGATGAGGCGTCTAACTCGATTGATTGGTCACGACTGGAAAAATGTATTCGGCTTGCCGTGCAGTTCCTTGATGATGTTATTGAGGTCAATTGCTACCCGCTTCCATTCATTGCTAAAGCGACTCTCAATAATAGAAGAATTGGTTTGGGAGTGATGGGCTGGGCCGAGGCTTTGATAAAGCTGGGAATTCCATACGATACTCAAGAGGCGGTTGACAGAGCCAGGGAGCTGATGAGTTTCTTCTCAAGAGTCGCCCGTCAACGTTCTGTCGAGCTGGCTGAGGAAAGGGGCCTGTTTCCAAACTGGCCGCACACTTCCTGGAGCGATAATGGCATCAAGCTTCGCAATGCGACAGTAACGACGATTGCTCCAACTGGCACAATATCTATGATAGCTGGTACCAGCTCCGGTATCGAGCCAATTTTCGCTGTCAGCTTCCTCCGTCGTGTTCTGGGGGGAATGGAGCTGATCGATGTCAATCCGCTCTTTGAGAAAATTGCTAGAGAGCGGGGATTTTACTCTATAGAGTTGATGCAACGCATAGCCGAAGAGGGCACGATTGCTCACATCGATGAGATTCCCGCTGATGTCCGTCGTGTCTGGGTTTGTGCACACGATATCGATCACATCTGGCATGTGAAAATGCAGGCGGCATTTCAGGAATTTACCGACAATGCAGTGTCTAAAACCATCAACTTTCCGGAGAGCGCCTCTATCGACGATATCAGCAGCGTCTATCTAACGGCGTGGGAGTTGGGGCTGAAGGGAATCACTGTGTATCGTGATGCTTCGAGAAAGTCGCAAGTGCTCAATATCAAAAGGACAGATCCGCTGGCGAAGGAAGAATCGCAGCAAAGCTGTCTGAACAAGCAGGATGTTGTTCCGGTTGCTAGAACTCAGGAGAGCAATACTTCTGTTGGTAGGCAACAAGAGTCTGTCGCGAGAAGGGGGGCGAGCAACTATGAGAAAATAAAAAAGTTCTCGAACCCAATGATTGCGGGGACTGCCTTTAGTCCTCTGTTTAGAGGCAGCTTCTCAGTCAATATACGGAGAGAATATACTCCTGATGATAGAGATTTAGTTGTCATCGGTGGGGGCTCGCGGACGTCGATTGCATCGGAGTTTCCTTCCGATCGCCGGAGCCGAACTTCTTCACATTGTCCCGAATGTGGCTGGGGGACTGCGGCTCTTGCTCGACACGAAGCCTGTTTACAGTGCCTATCCTGCGGTTATACTAAGTGCTAGCATGCGAGAGCAGTGCTCGGGAAGACCAGTTTCAAGGCTTGGGAGTAGAGCTGATGTCCATTCTTGTTGATCATGAGATTCGTTCCGAGATAAGAGAGGGTCGGCTGATTATCGAGCCTTTTGAAGACGCTCTTATACAGCCAAATTCCATAGATGTTCGGCTTTCCGACAAATTTTCCTGGCATGAAGACAACGGTCAGGTAATCGATCCGTACCAGTCGCAGAGCGTGCTGGACGGGCTCGTTCACGTGACAGGCGACAGTATTGTAATTCAACCGCGGCAATTTGTTTTGGGCGCCACGCTCGAAAAAATGCAGCTTCCCGACAATATCGTTGGACAGCTAACTGGAAAGTCCAGTCTGGCTCGTCTTGGTGTTATGGTCCATGTGACTGCAGGCTTTATTGATGCCGGATTTAGTAATCCACCGGCCCAAATTACTTTGGAGATTGTGAATGTCGGCGCCAGACCGGTCAGATTGCATGCCGGAATGTCCGTGGCACAGATGGTCTTCACGAAGACTTTGCCATGCGATGTGCCTTATCACAAGAAACCTTCCGCTAAGTACAACGGACAACCGGCAGCTGCTCACAGTCGCTACTATCTGAACAGCAACGGCGTAGCCAAGTAATATTGGTTATTTTCTCCTGGTGAAATGTAACCAGCATCATAGGTGGTGCCGGACAGTGCTAAGTAGGGCGAAGAGCTAGACGGTGCCAGTCTCGCGCTGCAACCGCGAGCATAGCTAAGGCCCGAATGGGGACGCTCACGCTTTCCTCATCGTTCTTTCTCAACGCCTTCAAAACGCGAGCGCAGGGCTACGAGGGCATTACAGCCGGTTTGAGCAATTTAGCAAGGAGTGTCTCCACCGTTTGCGAAAGTAAAGCTGCGCCTGAAGATTTAATCCGCGATCATGGGAATCGTCCCACACCTCCCGTACATTCACGAATTTACCCGCGCAGTTGCGACAACTAATATTGACTGACTCGATTGCTCGATGCGTATTGTCA
>CAYTDR010000104.1:0-8875 GCA_964436185.1 uncultured Candidatus Obscuribacterales bacterium
ATTTGCCCACTTATAAGGTCATCACTGACAGCGGCAATCACCCCGCCTAGACCGGGAACCGCTCCGTCGAGCTGCTCAGCAAACTTGGCAATCATCTCGTCCGATTCGGAGAAAGATGCATCTAAACTGGCCAAACGTTTTTCAGGATCTTCTTCAACTCCAAGGTTCTGTAGCAACAGAGCACTGTTTATATCGCTTGCTCGCATTAACTCTTTGAATTCCTCAGGCATTCCGTATGATTGACATTCCTGGGCCAAGTCATGATATTCCTTGTACTTCTCATAGTCTTCCTTTCCTTGATAGAGGAGGGAAAGATACTGGTATACTCGTCCTCGCTCTTGCGTCAGCTCTTCAATACCCTCTATTCGATTGAGCGCGTGAGTATAGACGATCAACGCCTCGTCGGCTCGGCCGTTCTTCCTCGTATCCAAAGCCGACCCAAGATCCACCAAGCTGGATACAGTCATACTCTCCGGACTCCAATCACAGTGCAGCCCGAGCTCGACCATTCGTTTGCAGTAGCGATTCATTGGTAAACGAGCATCAGAAGTGCGTTGGCGCAGGATTTCCTGTTCGATCTGCTCCGGAGTGATAGCGTTGGCTGCCAGGATCTCGACGGCAATGGGCTCGCCACCGCATACAATACCGCGCGCAGCTTCGTAGACGATAACCGCCTTCAATAGAAACGTGTCGATCGGTTTATTCGAAAAAGAGTCGACCTTGGATGGCTTTCGCTCTGCGCTTCCACCACAAAATCGGCACTCGTCATCCTCTGGGAATGTGTATTCTGAGCAATATTCACACTTATGATTTCGCTCCATCTCAGACTTGCGCAGCTCACTCTCCGCCAGCACATCCTGCGGTGTCATCTCTAGAAGTTGTAAACGGGGATGCGCGCAAATCTCAGCGATAGATTCCCCTTGTTCCAATAGGGACAGCAAGATATCCATCAATAATCCGTTGATATGAGGCTCTGGAGGCTCCGCCTGCGCGGTATCATGATTTCGATAGTCCTCTGAGCACTCCTCAGGCGTCATTCCCTCCGGTACTCCTATCGTGCTCCCTCTGGCAGCAACTGCTGCGTCCGCTTGCTTCAGCCGCTCTTGAAGCCCATCAGAGCATTTTGTCATCAGACTTGTAAAACTTGGAAGCCATTGTGAAACATCATCAAACGTGCAATTCGGGTGCGGTTTGAGATCTTTGTACATCTTGTTGCCTATTGCCTGGCGACAATAGCGACAATAATATGCTCCTTTACGTATACTTCCGGAACATTCGGGACACCATACATAATCAGATTCAGAGAAAGTAAACATTCTGCACCTCGTTTGTCGCCCCTTGAAATGATCCGAGACTATCGTAGAATTTTCCCACCGGACTCCATCACGAAACTAGAAACTATGAATATCCGATCAGTCACAGAAGCCGTTTGTATGACGGTAATCTTTTTGATATCGCATCCAGCGACAGTCCACGGTCAACCGACCGAGGGTTCAAGCCCCACCTCCGCCGTTACAAATGGCGATGATGCTTACGAGAGACAGTCGGGTTACGAGACGGCTTTCGGAAGACCTGAGGATGTTCCGCACCCGAAAGAGGTGCGCGCGCTCTCGTATGAAAACGAGCCTGGCTACGAAGCCGCCTTTGGCAGACCGGACGACCTGCCAGACCCGCACGAAAGCCTACTGGTCAGCCAACAGGCGATCATAGACGCACAAAGTCGACAGCTCCGAAGGGTGGAAGTAGTTACATCGGCACAGGTTTGGCGACTGCTGCCGACTGACAATAAGGGTCTGCGCCATCAAAAGTTCCTGATTCGTCTGAACAATGGAACAACCGTGCTGGTGGCGAATGATTTAACCGTTGGGCAGATGGTACCGGTTAATCCTGGCGATACAGTGGAGATCAAAGGTGAGTACATTTGGACCTCGCGCGGAGGAGTTCTTCACTGGACTCATCGAAGTGACAATGACCATCCAGGTGGATGGATTCGCCTCGGGGATCAGATCTACCAATAAATCGACGGATTGTCTTATCTAAAGAGTCTATCTTTCCGGCTGGACAAACGGTTGCACCAGATCCCACAAAGACCATGAGTTAGGCTTCAAATATTCGTCCGGCCAACTTGGATAGTACGCTTGTGGTGGTACCACTCGCGACACATCATCCGTGGCTTCTACCATTGCTATAACCAGTGGAAATTTGCCGGTCGGTTCACCCGGGGTGAATCTGCTACGCCCCCAGGCTTGCCCCTTCGCAAGTGCCCGAAAGCGACTCAGTTGCGTCTGTCCAGTGGGAACTTCGAACACACCATTGATACTTCCTTCGAAACCACGCTCTCTACTGGAGTTCGCCAACTTAAATCCACCTTGAAAACTGTAGGTCTTTGCCGTTCGAGTCCCGGATATAAGCTTGGCGTGAAAAGTGACATTCGTCACCTGGCCCTTAATCCACATATCCGGCTCTCCCCTGACGTTATCGACAAGGTGGAAGCGCACGATTCTAGCCACCATAGACGGTGGCAGAGCGAAGGGCGCTCCATCATCGTGAGCCGGCGAGACAATACTTTCGACCTCGGCAGGCAGAATCCACAAGTGATCTCTTCCAATACCTCGATTGAGGCTATCACATTTTTCAGGTGCCGGCGAAATGCGAGTAAAGACATTCACTACTGAGGTAGAATCGGAGGTAAACGACTTCGAGGTTGATACCAAACTCCGATCAACGTACTCGTGTGTACGTGATGTTGAACGAAAATTTTTCAGCCCTTGATCGATGAACTTTCTGATCATGCCGATGTCATAGTTGTTGTAGTGAGCGGGATGCGCATTATTGAATCCGAGCACCTGTCCACCAGCAGAAACGATGTACAACCCCTGAGTGGTGTTACCCTCGTCGCCGTTCGGCTTCATCTGTTGCTTTAGAACCGGATCATTAGTATTCGCCACCAAACTCATGAACCACTGCTTCTCAGGCGTGTTTCCCATCTGCAACTCTTTGCAGTCACCAGCCACGGGGACAAACTCGTGTTGCAGAGTCTCAATTACATATGGATCGCTGAAGCTGTACCGCCGGTCCAGTTGTCCATTGTTTCACGTACAACCCATCGGATGTCCGTTCATAATCCACAGGAACATTGGTCTATCCAGCTCTTGCGCTTCGGCTCGGGCACGCAACAGATTATGCCGCCAACCAATGGTCAGCCAACGATCTTCAGATTCTGTTGGCACTACGGCAGCTATCTGAGCATCGAGTGCTTGCATTGAACTCTCGGCACCTGAAGTTTGGACGGTCTGAGCCATGGCGATCGAGCACGAAAACGATAGAGATAGGGCAAGGACGAAAGATCTATTCACAGGTAGCCTTCATGGATACATCAATATACTGCCTTTCCACTTATAGCAGATCCACGAGCATCGACGAGAGCGATCGCATTGTCTGTTTACACGACCCAACATCGCAGAAAAGCACCAAATTACATCCGATTGGCAATAGTCAAGAATTGGTCAGTTATTGTCGGTAGGATTTGTTCAGTCCCCCAAAAGCTTATCAATGCCTCCCAGCCCACTTTCGGGCGCTGACGGGAAGCTGCTCATCTTCAGAATTACTAACTCTGTTCTTTTGTGCCACTGTTCGCGCAAGGAGCCCGCTATAATGCCACCACAAGATCCAACCGAACAATTCAGTCCCTTCGACGAAGCTGCAACATCAATCAATTACATTGACGTGGTTGGCGACTACGCTCGCGATCACCTTGTTCCAGCGGTGAGCGTAATTTCTACGGCTGTGAGATTTCTGCCGCATGTCTTTTTTGTCGGCTCATTATTAGACCACGAATCAGAAGAACAACAACAGCAAGAACATCAAGAACAACAAGAAGATCTCATCATTTTCGACCCAAGCGAAGAAGATCCTGTCGAAGCACTCAGGCACTCGGAAAACGAGCCTGAGCGCTCGGCAGCGATTCAGCTGCAGGCGCTTCGTGCCGGCGACCACGCCGAGCAAGCAGACGGCCGTGCACTTGAAGAAATGCTTGGTGGCACCTCAGAAGAAAGACAGTTCGCCATCAATATTCTCAACCGACTGAGTGTCCCGGACCTTCACAGAATCCTCGAGCTCAGAAACAGTCATCCACAAGCGTCCGAGCAATTGCGCGAGCTGCTCAATGAATCGGGCTTCTTCGTCCCACCGGCGGAACGAATCCTCGAACTATTGAGAGGAACGAACGATCAGCAGTCTCTGGGACGCTTTGTCATAGATGAGCTGAATGCAGGCGGCGATCGCGGTCAAATCATGCGTCATATGGTCGAGCGGGGTTTCAGCGAGGAGGTGCTAAACCAGTACTCGCAGCTCGAAGGACAAACACTGAATCGTGTTCGCGATATGTTCCGGACTGCTGTACCTGACCAGGAGCAAGACTCACCAGATCAGGTGGCAGCACATCAACTTTTGAGAATGCTGGCATCAGATACGATGCGCAGAGACGGCGAAACTCTGCTCGAAATGCTTGGCGGAAGTGATCGCAGAGACGCGAGAACTATCTTGCAAGTGGAGAACGATACAGACCGAGAGACCCTTTTATCAATGCGTGGCACTGCAGGCTCGCCGTACGCCACTATCCTGGAGATGCTACGTGGCGACGCTACCTCCCAAAGGGCGGCTAGCAACCTGCTTGCCATTACCGGTCTCGAGAATCCAACTGCATCTGATCGCCAGGATTTGACCACTCTTACAACAATGCTTGCCAATCCGAACCAAAGACGGCTTGCAGAACGCATTCTTGCACACCAGGACCCAGACCAGAGACATCAGCTCGCTACGCTTGCAGCCAGGTCTCAGACGGTTGCTGTCGATAACTTACTCACCATCCTCACTTCAGATAACGCTAGAACTAGCAACGGTGCTACGCTTCTGCTCCATTCCCTGGGCGAAGGTGAAAATCGGCAGGGACGTCTATCGATAGAAGAAGCCGACGGACTCATCGATATGTTGAACAGTGCAGGGAGAGAGTCGGGGCTGGCTCAACGCGCGATGCGAGCCTCCAACGGCGACCCGGCGATGCTCGGGCAACTGACACAACTTTTGCAAAGAACGAATGAAAGTGGCGAACCGGATCGGGCGGCAGCCGAAGCACTTTTGAGCTTGACTGAGGGTAACCGTGCAGACAGAGCAAGTGCCGAGTATCTACTAGAGATGCGATCGACGGGCCAGGACAATACGAGACATGCAGACTACCTGCTCGGATTACTTACCAATGGAGAATCAGGTCGTCGTCAATTGTCCGCCATTCTGAATCTTGCCGATCCCGCCGTTCACGCGATTCTGGAGCTTCCCAAGCCGCAACAACAACTGCTTTTAGGTCTGCTCATCCCGAGAAACGGCGCTACTCCGGATGCCGACGATCCACTCGGTCGACAGAGCGACCGTGTACGAGCCGGTGCGGCTGATTACCTGCTCACTTCGATATCGTCCGCTCCGGAATCAGGACTCCCGCAGGGTGCCCAAGCGCGCGACGCAAACCGTCTACTGGAAATGCTCGGTTCCAACAACGCAGAACACGCTGGACATGCAGCTCTGATACTCCAACACCTGACACTATCGCCGCGGGCAATCAACAATATGCTCGCCATGATACCGGAAAATCGAGTATCCAGTGCCCAAGCAGCTCCAGTTACAACCGAGTCGACGGGCGAATGCGATGTTGAGGAAGCACCAGCGCCACTGCCGGCGGAGGCTCAGCGTCTTCTCGATATGCTCGGTGGTCCGACCGAACAACGCTCGCGCGCCACGCGAATCTTAGACGGAATCGAGGATCCCAGAGAGGTTCGGCATTTGATGCGCATGTTGCATTCAGAAGCCGAGCAACCAACAGCCGATCGAATAGTCGACCTTTTGGGACGCAGCCCTGTTCAAGCACAACGGATTGTAAGCCTGATGGCAGGCGAGCAAACCTCGGATCGAGATGCTGGGATGAACGCCCTGGAGCTGGTCACACGCCGTCCGTCAAACCCAAGGCAAAATAGCGAGAGCCTCGATACTGAAAATATTCTTGGTGTGGCAGAGAACAATGAGCAAGTCCGCGGACTTATGAGATTGCGGAATGAGTACCCACAGACATTCGCGAACATAATCGGACTACTAAACACATCCATGGATGACGATCCGAAGATCAACAACGCAATCAGAGCTGCAAGAAATTTCGCTACTCTCATGGCTCGTGGTGATGCCGACACACTCAGGTTGGCTCGCTGGTACAACGATCCCGACCACAACTCAGTGGAAGATCAACGTTTGGTGACCAACCTCATGCTGGGGAACAATGATTCGAACAATACCCGCCTGATAGATGCACTGTGCAGCGACAACAGTAGCAGAATGCGTACTGCTCTCGGGGCCCTGAATACTCCCGAGGAAATAAATGGTCTGACCACTCTACTGGCAGACCCTGCGAGAACGACGGCGGCAGACACAATCATGTCCATGCTGAATGGAAATACCGATCGTCAGCGCGGCGCCGCGAACATCCTGGCCTGGATTGACAGCAGAAGAGAGTCACCAGCCCTGACGGCACTGCTCGACCGTCTGGAAGATCCGCTTACCAACCAACAGACAGAGAGACAACTTTCACTGACAGCAAACACAACTCAACTTATCCAACTGCAGAGAATTCCTGAAGGGCCAGCCAGACAACAGCTTTTGGAAATGCTCACCAGCAGGAATGAAGGTCAGGTGCAGGGAGCTCGAAACTTTCTTCAGCTAGCGTCAGAAGATTATGAAGGACCAAATCCTCAACGAAACAGGCCTGCAACTCTTAGCACACGGCTCTTAAGCATGCTCGAAAATGGATCCACAAGATCAGAAACTATGAGTTTAATAGAATCAGCCAGGACATCTCCACGTGAGCTACGCTTGCTCGCCGGATTAATAGTGCCCGGAGAAGACGGAACCCCCAACCCGGGTCTGGAAACCGGGCGCTGGCTGTTGAACTCACTTTCCAGCACCGATCGCTCGTCGGTGTCTACGGCAGCGGCGATACTAGATAGGGTCTTCGATCCGGAAGAAGTCGCCCCCTTAGTGTCGCTGATGCGCAGCAACGATGAAACCAGACGCGACTGGGGAAGACTGGTCTTGCAGATGCTCTCAGATGACGACAACAATGGCCGACCACGCGCACGCCGACTGCTTGGACTTCTGGCTGAACCGACTACGCGCGCAAGAGGCGAAGACGTTCTAAGACTTTTGAACGTCTATGACTATGAGCAGAATGAGATGGGGCGAAATGTGCTCGATGCAACGAATCTTCGCAACGACGAGCTTGGGGAGCTGGCCAGGATCGCGACAAACCAGAATTACAGAACTGCCGCAAGCTTACTCGTGGACATGTCCTCCGACACAGAAGATCGAGACCGACGAGCAACAGCCCAAACTCTCATGATGTTGTTGACAGATCCTTCAACCAGAGCAGAAGGCCAAAGGCTGCTGGACATGCTCAACAATACCTGGTCACAACCTACCGCATTAAGACAATTGGAACGCCAGAGACAGTCTTCCAGACGACCGTTGGGAACCTTTCAGTCAACTTGATGAGCAGCAAGTGCACAGCCACCGCACAAGCAGTAAGTGCTAAACTTTTCAAGCATGATCAACGCACCATTGTCGGTGCATACCGATGCGTTACTGGTGCATATGCATTGAACGCCGCCGACAGGCTCAAATTCCTGGCGTAATTCCCGCTTGCTCCAGCATTGGGTGCGTCAGAATATGCTAAAGGCGTGAAGTAGAAAGAGGAACTCGACACAAATCGAGGTATTAGCAATGCCTAACTGTGCCACGTGTAATTTCGATACGCATTTTGCGAAAGTGAGGTAAAGCGATGAGTACTCAAGTGGGCAAAGGCGATCCGACAGTCGACAACAACTCCGCGCCGAAGAGCCAGGCTGGCGATGCAGCAGCGACAGCCGAATCAGTTTTCATTTCGACCGGGCTATCTGAGATTGAATGGGCAAGTGCATGGCTCCCTGTTCAAGCAGTAGAGCAAGGTCTTGTTCTCCAACATGATGTCCAAGCCGGATTGCGAACACGAACGATTACTCGAACAGATCTCGCGGCCCGACTAGGTGTTGACGCCAGGCAACCTATCGGTGCGCAACTGGTATCGAAAGGAAAGCTTTCCGACGCTGAAGGACGTTTTGTCGATGAAGGTCTATTCAAAAATCGACTGCTCGAGTTGCAGCTGAGGCTCTGCGGTACCGCCGATGATGCCACGGATCTAGAACGATGTTTGCGCGCCAAAGGTTTGATCGAGAGAATGGATATCAACGAAGAATCCGATAAATCCTTGTTCATCACCGTTCTGACAGAAAACTTCCATGACCTGGCAAAATTTTTGTCGAACGATATTGAGGCCAATGCTGTGCTCATTGCTATAGGTGATTCGGCTGTGTGTATCTGAGCAGCAAGTGACTCTACGTTAATCGACTCGAACGTTCTCTGCTGAATGGAACCGTTGAACATTCAGTGTTTCACGTTCTGCAATTTTCTTGTGGTGATGCGAATTAGTTACTGCTGTACGAAGGCTTTGAATAATCTCCGGCATGGTTTTCTTCAGTTGTCCATCAACAAACATCTGTGGCAAAAAAAGGCCCCCATCTATGAACTTGGCATACGTAATCAGAGTTTTCGCCCCGTTTTCGATCGGCTGCAGTTTCCAGAAACCATCGTTTGATTTGAAGGCACCACTTTCACGTCTCCAGTCGAGACGATGCGGCTTCGTTTCAGTTACCTTCAAAACATAGTCAAACTTCCAGAGTCCGCCTAGAGACGCCACTGAAAACCAAACTCGTTTGTGGTTCTTATCGCTGGTAAGCACCTTGAT
>CAYTDR010000104.1:8885-13562 GCA_964436185.1 uncultured Candidatus Obscuribacterales bacterium
TTTAAGATGAGGAACAGTGGCCGTCGCTTTACTATAGTCTGTAAGTACGGACCAAACCTGCTCAGGAGTCGCGCTGATAGTCGCTCTTGCAACATGATAATTTCGTCCCGACAGCTTTTCGCGAGAATGGGAAATAGTTCCACGGCCCAGGGACTCCATCATCGGAGCAGGAACGTCGACTGATGTGTCTATATTCACATGACCGGAACTGGCAAGACCGTTGGTTGTGGCTGATGAGAGTGCGCAGGCTAATACGACCGTGAGAAGACCGGCCCTAGGAATAAGAGTCATAGAGATACCTCAGGATAAAAAGTCGCTAAACGCACCGTCCAGCATTTAGTAAGAAAAATCTCCAGGCAGTTCGCCATTAGAAGACAGAAAACTTCCCGAACTAGACCGGAGCGTTCGCATTTACATGAACACCCATAAGTACTGGAATTGTCCGCCATTTCGCCAGATGCTTTTGACGATTGGCTGGTGCAGTGCACACAACTGGTTTCTACGAGTCAAAAGTAGAACCAGACAAACTAGCCTACCTTCTATCGAAGCATGTTCTAGATAATATCGCTCTATCTTGTAAACGAATCTTTCACCGAATCTCGCTCCTGCTGCTACGTCGAAAGGATCTGTCTAGTAAGTTTTGCCTTCCACTCTCCCAGGTGAATTATCCTTCCGAATGTCGTGATGGTAATCAGACAATTTTTGTCGAGTCGAAAACCGCTAAACAGTTTTTCCACTATTAGCCACTACGATGCCTGGCAATTAGTTAGTGGGGAATTCAAAACATGGCTGAAGACTACGAGCAATCACTTATTCCGCTTCAAACATCAGACTCGCCTTCCGATACACCTCGAGGACTTATTAACGACATCGATTTCGGTGACCGATGGAATCAAGACCTGAAAAAAAGATTGGACGACGCCACTGAAGTGTTCGGACTACTAACGATCACGGACGAGGCTTCAACTACGGACGACGAATCGCAAGAGGGAACGCAGGAAGAGCTCGTTTTAGAACAGCCTGCAGAACAGGTCAAACCTGGCCAGTCGCAAGGGGGAACCGTCGAAGAGCTAGTCCTAGAACAGCCCGCACAGACGACTAAACCTGACGAGTCGCAAGGGGGAACTGTAGAAGAGCTAGTCTTAGAACAGCCTGCACTTAAACCTGGCGAGGCGCGCGGGGCCATGGACGAAAAGGCGGTAAACAAGCTCGTCGAAGATCTGGGAGACGACGATTTTGATACAAGACAGAAAGCCAGTCGGGAACTCGAAAAGGTTGCATACGACCCAGTGGCGCGAAGGGCACTGGAGAAAGCTACGACACATACAGATCTGGAAATAAAGAATAGGGCTGCCACTATTCTGAAAAAAGTCGAACCTCTTGTCGGGGTGAAGGAGGGAGCCCAACCCGTAATGCTTATCGCCAACCCGGACGGCACTGTATTTTCGATTGGCATCCAGGCAGGAGAAAGTAAACCAGGCGGTGGCGCCGGCGCCGGAAGAGCAAAATAGGTGCCACCGCCACCAATACCGATTCACGTTTCCTCCGAGATCACCGATTCGACACCCGACACTTGCCGAACTGTTTGATCGCAAACAAAAGCGTAGGGCGAGGAGAGTTTAATTGAAAAATCAATTCAGTCGCGGTATAGCATTCCGAGGCTCTCTTCGCTCACCTAGACTCAGACGGGATTGCCAATCAAGATAGAATCAAGAGGAAGCAAAATGAAACTACCCATCATAACCGGCATGGCGCTGGTCGTCTCTTTTCTTGTACAGCCAGCTCACGCAGAGGGAGATGCCAGTGGAGCTCTTAGTACGCTCTCGGAGGAAACTGCGCTCTCGGCAATGGCAACACCGGTACTTATCTCACTGACAGGCGCCTGTCTTGCGGTAGGCGCGTCGGACGGTCTGGTGAAGCTCGTCGACGGCACTGGAGAAAAACTGTCTGAACTTACCACCGAAGGTTTCAATATTCTGGCTGATTCAGCAGTCTTCAGCGAGACGTCGCCCCGAGTTACAGTCAATAAGAAGGAGATACCACTTGTGGTGCGTAACGACTACCTCCAACTAAACCAAAAGGTTGAAACAGAATGAGCGACAACAGCACAAGAACAATGGTCGGACTTTGTACAACGACATCACTGCTGGTGCCTCTGCCGACAATTGCTGCCGACTCGCCTAAGCTTCTTGCGGTGGATGCAAAGAAACTGGAAGTAGCAAAGCATCTAACAAAGTGGCTGCAGGACACGCTCTTGGAGAAGAAAGCAATCGTTGCTGTGGTGGCGAGAAAGGGTGGCAGAGACACCAAGGGTCGAGATCGGACCGGAATGGCTCACTCGGGACTGGCTGTCTACGATCCACGAGCGCAGACCTGGATACTTTACCAAATCCTCAACAATCAGAAAGCCGGACAACCGGTTGCCGAGCTGTGGCGCACTGCTCCCGTCGACTTCTTCTATGGGCAGGCAGGCTATGAGAAGAACGCGCTGGTGCTCATTCCTGAGAGCGAGATTCAACGCCGTATTTATGACTCGGTTCTGTCAGGCAAGGCATGGAAACTGGCTTTCACTAAAAAATACAACCTGCTGTCGCAGTTCGACAGCAGCGACAGTTTGAACTGCAATAAATGGATTCTGCTTACAATCGCCGCTGCACGATCTGATGAGTACGACCCCGCAAAGGTTCTATCTATTGTAGGGCAAGGGTTCGAACCAGGAAAAATCCGCCTCAGCCCGCTGGCAAAGGAGTTCGCCAAGCGGAAATCGAATGTACGGCGTGAGGAGCTTCCCAGCTTCGGTGCAGTCAAGACAGTAACCCCTGAGAGCCTGTACGACTCGGGGCTGTTCGAAGAAAAACTCTTTGCCAAGAAGGTCGAATAAGAGACACGAGCGTCTGATAAATTTTCAACCAGAGCAAACTCGCGCATGCAAATCAGTTGTCATTCGTAGAGTTTTATTAATATTTCTTGCCGGAAGTTTGAAATGAAAAGAGGTACAACCACCGCACTATGGACTTTTCGAGTTGTCTATTGACATTCGACGTGCTTAGATCGTTACAAAGTGGCGGTTTAGCATGCGTAATCCCGACAAAAATCATCGACTTTGACGGGGTATGCTAACTGCAATTGGCGGAGATATAGCCGGGCTATCACTTCAGATAGACTCCGGTATAAGGTTGGTACCAAGATAGGTGTCCCAAATATGAACGAACGAACTGCTGCAATCATCATCGACACAGGCTTCTCTCTGGAGTCACTGCAATCAGCGGAAAAGATTATCGCTGTATTGGATGTAAGAACTGGCAGCATCGTAACCGGCTTGCCTTACCTCACATGGAAGCATCACAGTGATGCATTGCAGGCTTTCGCCGGCGATCCTCTCAATCATGGCAGCATGGTGCTTCAAGCGCTAATGAAGGAATCGCCGAATCTGCCCGTAATTCTTGTGCGCGCCTACAACAACAATGGAGTGATGAGAACGACCTGGAACAATGGCAAAATTCTCAATCCGGGTTGGACCGAAGCGTATTTGACCGCCGTACACATTTGCCGAACGTTCGGCTTGAATTCCGTTGCGAATCTTTCTTTCGGTGGCTATACCCATGCTGCTGATGGCACTGGTTGGGAATCGCACTGCCTATCCACAGTCACTGGACAGGGCAAATCAGGACACGTCGTCGTGGCGGGAGCCGGCACCGGGACTGGTGCATCCATCCATTCTTCCTGGAGAACCGATGCTGGTCAAACCACGGAAGTTCATGCTCAGCAAAAATCGACAGCCACCTATAATTTCTGGTGCGCAGCGGAGGAAACAGATCCGCAATATAATGACTGGCTCTATGAACTGTTCCTGGATGGAAACAAACTCACCGAAGAGTACGGCGCGAATTTGATACCGAACCTCTGGAACAACCGAAAGCAAGTCACTTTTCATGTGCCGGGAGCTGGTCACGTAATGATTCGTACGACGCGATTCGGAAAACAGACCGATCAGTTGTTAACCGCTCCAGGACGGATCAAGAGCATCATTCCGGACGGCGCTTCGCCCAACTTTGCTTCACTATTTCATTGTGCAAAGAGCCCTCTCCTTTCCCTGATCAGGTCGGCGGATACTAATAGGTTTGATTGCTGGATCAATCAGTTGGAGTGTGACGCGACATTCCTCGATCACAAAGATGCAATGCTCATAGCCGAGCCAGCGATCTTTCCACATGTCTTCAGCGTCGGCTTGTTAAAAGGCGAGTACTCGATAGACCAACACAGATTGGCAGCTAAACCCGACCTGTTAATCGAAGGCGATGGACCGATCAGCTTCCGGTTGCCAGAAATTACTGCCGAGATAGCCGGCATGCTGTCCGAAGATCCTACAATGGATGTGTCGGCAGTTCGAGCACAGCTACGGAAGACAAAAGCCGCCTGACTGTCGCATTGCCAGCCGACCGACCGGCAAACGCAAAGTAATGCTGTTTCTCGAATCGACTCTGAACGTAGAGAATGCTAGACGCGCCTCGCCCTGTTGAGCAAGCGACCTGCGACGATCTATCTGCACGAGCGCGCAGAGTTTGCCTCAACTCGCCAGCAAATTGCCCATTGCAAAACCCATTCCAGCGACTGATTCTTTGTCTTGAACCAGTAAGTGGCGGCGTGGAATATAATTATCGAACTTGCCAGAGTACT
>CAYTDR010000105.1:0-13530 GCA_964436185.1 uncultured Candidatus Obscuribacterales bacterium
GCTCAGTCGGATTGGGCGGTGGTCTCGACTCGGTCGCCGGACCGTTCGGCTCCTTCACTTATTCGGATGGCAACTTCCGGGGCAAAGGTCAGCTGCTGTCGTTCAACTCGCAGATGGGCTCCGGTGCTATGAACAGCATCAGTAACAGTCTCAATAATGGTGGCACTCAGTTCCTTCCCAACATGCGCACCTATCAGTTGGAGACGACTTGGGTAGAGCCGCACCTGAGAGGTTCTGATACATCACTTTCCCTTACCGGTTTCGGTCGCAACAACTCCAGCTTCCTGGTCGATCAGGCGCAACAGCGGAGTTTCGGCGGCGGCGTCAACCTGACCAGGAATATCGGCCGCAACATGAACCTGGACTTCGGTATCCTCGGTGAGCAAACGAGACTGGGTGACATAGGCGCGATGTTCGATGGCGGCGGCGTCACCGATATCATGGCTTCGCGGGCCTTGGCGACCGGTATGGCAGCCAACCAGGTAGGAGCCAACATGCTGGCTCAGCAGACCCGTGCAGAACAGCTCAAAGGTGGTACGTTCTTCACCTTCAAACCCACACTCAGCTATGACACGAGAGACTCTGCGCAGGATCCGACACGAGGATCGTCGGCGAAGCTCTCGGCCGGTCCTTCCATCGGCTTATCCGGTGCTACGTTCGCGAAATTCGGTGGCAGCGTGAGTAAATATGTTCCTTTAGGCAAAGGAACAACACTAGCACTGGGCGCCAGCGGTGGATCTGCACTGGGTGGTGTGCCTCAGTTCGCTCAATATAGACTTGGCGGCTGGAACGGTATTCGAGGATACAGGCAGTTCTCCGATTTGGGGGTTGGCTCGAACATGTTGATGGCGACAGCCGAAATCCGTGCTGAACTGCCACTTCCGACGAACTCCAAAGTGGGCAAGATCATCAAGGATCACGTCAAGGCAGCAGCCTTCATGGACATAGGAAGAATTTCCGGCAATAATCTATCCAATACCCTACTTGCTCGTGGAAATGCAGGTGCTTCAATCGGTGTAGGCTTGCGCCTGAAGATACCAATGATGGGCCTCGTGAGACTAGATTACGGTGTGCCGCTAATCAGAAACGCTCTCGGAGACTTCACTCCCCGCTTCAACGTTGGATTTGGAGAGAAGTTTTAAATACCAAAACACACGTCTCGTGGCGGCTTGAAGCTGATAAGTGCTAAGATGAGCCGATTAGTAGGTCCTGTATTTTTGTTGGTAAACGGGGCCACCACGGAGATGAGAATGCGTAAAACAGACAAGACAATTATTCTTCTCAGCGGTCTGCTGCTTGGATTCGGAGTACACGAGGCATCCGCACAGCAGGGTAATATCGGTATTGTCGATAAAGTTAAGCTATACAGCGCATATCCAGCGCTCAAAACTGCTGCCAATGAGATCAAGCAAGATGAAGAACGGCTTCACAAGCTAATTGAAAGAAGCAACAAACAGTTCGAAGAAGCTAAGAAAGCAAAGAAACCTCAGCAAGAGCTGACCGATTTGCACAAGCATCTTCAGACTGAGATTGACGGTGAGTTCCAGAAGTTTCAGAAGAAAGCTCTGAACATGGAGAAAACACTGGAAGGACAACTGGACGATGCCATTCGCAACGAAGCGAAAGGTCGCCAGTTGGATGCAGTTTTCGATAAGAGTGCTGTCCTACTGGGCGGTCAAGATATTACGGATGGTGTGGTCAAACGTCTTGCTGCATCGGGCGTGCCTCCAGCAACCGGCGCTAGCAAATAGTCCGCAAGATTCGTTGATCGAATCCAGGTTCGATCGCATTTTGGGTCCGCCTTTAGTCATGGTTACCTGGTTTAACCGGACGGAAATAAAGGTGGACCTCCGGAATAGAACTAGTTCGCTCTTGCGAAGCGATAGGTAAAAAGTACAGTCAGGCGTTTTCGTGCCTGGAGGAGAGACACCATAGTATGAAACTACCAGTCCCTATGACCGTGGCTCAGATAGCAGGTTTTATCGGTGGTCAGGTTCATGGAAATGCCAATCTCGCTGTTACTGGCATCGCTACCGACCCCTTCGCTTCCACAGAAAACGACATTGCATTGGCTATCGGTAAGGAAGTTCTCAAATCACTTGCACTCGTTAAAGCGGGCGTGGTGATCGCTCCTACCGGCACCGAAAAAACTTATCCGGACCGCACGATTATTCTTGTTGACCGGCCTAAACTGGCAATCCAACGTATTTGCACCGCCCTTCAACCCAAGCGTTTCATGCCTGAGCCGGGAGTGCATCCTTCCGCTGTTGTCGACCCATCCGCCGAACTGGCAGAAGGTGTAGCCATCGGTGCCCTGGTCGTGGTCGGACCGAAGACCAAGATCGGAAAGAATACAATCATCATGCCTGGTACTGTTATTGGTGGCATGGTGCAGATTGGCTCCGATTGCTTGATTCATCCGGGTTGTCTGATTGCCGATTATGTTCAGATCGGAGAGAGAGTTATCCTGCAGCAGGGAGCCAGTCTAGGATCGGACGGCTTCGGTTATACGACCGAGAAACCAGCCAATGCAGAGCTTCTGGTCGATGGCATCAAAGATCTTCCTGATGTGCGCAATCCGTTGCTCAAGATTCCTCAAATCGGTACCGTGATCATCGAAGATGACGTGGAGATCGGTTCCAACACCACCATTGACCGCGCCACTATTGGTAATACCATAATCGGGGCCGGCAGCAAGATCGATAATCTCGTGCAGATTGCCCACAACTGCGAGTTCGGCAAGGATACGATTGTGGCAGCCCATACTGCCGTGGCCGGCTCCTGCAAGATACATGATCGAGCCATCTTTGCTGGTGGAGTGCGCATCAAGGATCATATTACGATCGGCAAGGATGCAATCCTGCAAGCGACAGCCGCTGTGATGCGAGACGTTCCTTCCCAAGATATTCAGGTCGGTATTCCCGCCATCAACACCCGAGAGTTTTTCAAACAGCAGGCTCGCATTCGTCGGCTACCCAAGGTCGACAGCGAGATCAAAGAGCTGAAGGCGCGTGTGAAGCAGCTTGAAGAGTTGGCATCACGCGCACTGGCCGCAAAGTAAGGTGGGACATGCGCTAAAGCGTAGTCCTGTCCTCAGTTTGTTGGTCTCGATTCGAGAGACTTTGCTATATAGTCGATTGGTGCCATTTGTTGCCAATCGCCGGAGGTAATAATCATGACCAGCGCAGTCGTATTGGAAAAACCGCTGGCTACCTATACGGGTCGCGGTCTCACATCCCGTCGCAATGTGAGCGTCCACCTATATGAAGGCACGCCGGGCTCAGGTGTGGTCTTTGTTCTACCCGTGGACAAGGTTGTCCAGAATCAAGGAGACTCGCAAGGAGCGAGCCCTGAGGGGGCGGAGAGACTGTTCCTCAATGCGTCGTGCGAAAATGTCGTTAATACCCTGAGAAATGTAGTCATCGGCAAGGGAAAGACAAGGCTTTGTATCGTAGAACACATTATGTGTGCTGTCGTTCTTTCCGGACTGAATGACCTTTATATCGAGGTCGAAGGTCCTGAGCTGCCCTTGGGCAATGGCTCCTGCGACCTCTGGATGAGTCTGCTTGCAGACGCAGGATTGAAGCGACCTTTGCCCGAAGCTGATATCGAGCTCGCTGAGCCGATTACAGTGACAAAGGGCGGACGAACAATATTGGCGATTCCTGATGACCATTTTTCAGTCACGTATCTCATGGATTGGCCTCATCCCAAGATCGGCAAAATCTGGCGAACATGGACGCCTAAGGAGAGCGTTGAGGAAATTACAACGGCGCGAACCTTCGGCAGCCTGGCAGAGCATCGCATGCTTGGCTTAGAAGACGATGTCGTGTCACTCACCGAAGATGGTTTCAACATGCCCTTGCGATTCGAGGATGAGCCTGTTCGACACAAGCTGCTCGATCTGATTGGCGACCTGGCTTTGTGCGGTGTCAATCCGCTCAGGCTGAAAGCTCGGATCATCAGCATCAAAGGCGGCCATGAGCTAGACGTGGAGATGGCTAAACGCCTCGCGCAGGCGCTCAAGACTCGTTGATCGGTTTTCCTTCAGTGGAGGAATGTTTGTCAATCGAACCAGCGGAAAGCTTGCTCAGTCCAAATGCTCGCAACGGTATTCGTCTAAACATTCAAACACGGCCTGACGATGCATTGTCGAGCCAGGCATTGAATACTCAAATAAGATCGAACTAAAGAAATTCTTGAAGCGAATTCAGTGAATACCCGGAAAAATAACGGTCTGTAATCCGATAGAATGACGGTCATAATGACCGTGGAAAGGTAGTTCTAGCTTTCATGAATCTCTTTGAAACGCTGCCGCTTGCAGCAACATTTTCTATCGCCCGCAAGACAAATAAGACTTCGCGGTGGCGACCCGGAGGGCAAGAGGAGACAGCGTCTTTCTCGCCCAGACGAATCTACGCTCGCAAAGCGATACTCTCGCTTGTAAGCGCGTTTCTATTCCTCTCTCCTTGCACGCCTGCTTTAGCGCAAGAAGGTGGAGAGGGAGACAGGCCTCCTGCAGATGAAAGCGCACCCGATGTCGTCGGCTCCAGCAACAATGTTGCAAGCACAGCGGCACGAACGATCACGGCCGCTTCATCAAAGGGCGTCGCTCTAACGATTTATAACCAGGGTTTTGGCGTTGTAAAGGATACTCGCTCGATTAGCCTCGACGGCGGAGTCAACTATATCCGCTTCGAAGATGTAGCAGCAGCCATCGATCCTACTACCGTCAGCTTCGTCTCCAACACGGCACCGAACTCGGTGGTGGTGCGAGAGCAGAACTACCAATACGATGTAATGAGTCCACAATCCATACTGGCGAAATCAGTCGGTAAGAATATCGCATTCAAGCAGTATCTGGAGAACGGCTCTGTAAGAGAGGTGAGAGGTATTCTCCTCAATCCTCCGGTCGTCACCGTAGTCGATATCAACGGCAATCCTGAGGTCAGGCAGCAGGGTCTTGTTGTGAAAACCGATGAAGGAATAGTTCTATCTCCGGCCGGACAAGCCCAGTTAATCGACTTGCCACCAGGACTGGTGTCCAAGCCCTCACTCCTGTGGAAGTTGGAGACGAGTAAGCCCGGTTCTCACGAGACCGAAATAAGCTATCAAACCAAAGGCATGAATTGGCATTGTGACTATGTAGCGATCGTCAACAAGGATGACACTACCGCAGATTTGACGAGCTGGGTGACGCTAGATAATCAGTCTGGTGCAGGGTATAAAAAAGCGTCCCTTAAACTTCTTGCCGGCGACGTACATCAAGTCCCTGTGGCTAACCAGATGGCTACTATGGAAATGGCTGTTGACGCATCAATAGCTCCCGCTTCACCGCAATTTTCTGAAAAATCATTTGCCGAGTACCACCTGTACACTCTCGCCGGAACCACCGATATCAGTGACAACGAGACTAAACAGATGAGTCTGTTTAACGCGGCGCAAGTTCCGACTCGCAAGCTGTTTATATTTGAACCAACCCGGCCGGTTCTCTATGCCACTTTCGGTAGTGCTAATGAGCAGCAAAAGATCCACGTGAAGATGGAACTGGAGAACACCAAGAAGAACAACCTGGGCATGGCTATGCCAAAGGGCAAAGTGCGAGTCTATAAAGCCGACGAAGATGGATCCTTGCAATTCATCGGAGAGGATCAATTAGACCATACCCCCAGAGACGAGAAGATTCGCCTTTTCATAGGAGATGCTTTCGACCTGGTCGGCGAGCGCAAAGATTTGAATTATGAACGGCCTAACGACCATCTCGAACGGCGGACCGTGGAGATCAGCTTGAGAAACCGTAAAGACACTAAGGTAACAATAACGGCTGTCGAGCACGCGTGGGGTGATTGGAAGATCCAATCGAATAGCCACAAATACGTGAAAAAGGACTCTACTACCTTCGAATTTCCGGTGGAGGTACCCCCCGGACAAGAGGTGAAGGTTACTTACGAGATTGAGACGAGAACCTAATCGGATTAAAACGCGAGTCGATGAAGGTTCAGTCTGATACAAGCAAGGGGTTGATCAATGCGAATTTTTTCCAGAAACAAATCGTCGAGAGCGCTTCGATTGAAGATTTGTTATGCCATCGCCGGCGGTTTGGTACTTATGGTGCCGGCTTTCGCCAAGACTGTCGACAATACTGATTCAAAGGGTGTGTCGCTTACCATTTATAATCAGAACTTTGGTTTGGTGCGGGATGTTAGAAGCATATCCCTGCAATCGGGTGTCAACTACACTCGATTCGAAGATGTTGCTGCTGCCATCGATCCAACTTCGGTCAGCTTCGTCTCACTCACTGCGCCCAATAGCGTGGTTGTGATAGAGCAGAACTATCAATTCGACGTGATGGATCCGAACTAAATTCTTTCCAAGTCTGTCGGCAAGAATGTCACGTTTCGCCAGTATCTGCCCGGTGGTGGTTTGAAGGAAGTATCCGGAATACTGCTGAACCCTCCGGAAGTGAGCATCAGCGACACCAACGGCAACGTATCTCGCCGCACGGTCGGACTCGTGCTCAAGACTGCAGACGGAATCGTTCTCAATCCCTCCGGTCAGGCTGAGCTAGCTGAGCTTCCTGCCGGGCTAATCTCCAAGCCTTCGTTGTTGTGGAAGCTCGAGACATCCAAAGCTGGTAATCACGACGCCGAAATAAGCTATCAGACAAAAGGAATGAATTGGCATTGTGACTATGTTGCCATCGCCAGTGATGACGACGCAGATGCCGATCTGACTAGTTGGGTAACCATAGACAACAGATCCGGAGCGACGTACAAAAACGCCTCTCTCAAGCTTCTTGCCGGCGACGTTCACAGAGTCCAGCAACCGGAGCCTGTGATGATGTACAAGTTTGCTCGTGGCGGACTTGCTGCTGCTGCGCCGCCATCTCCGCAGTTTCAGGAGAAGTCTTTCGCGGAGTATCATCTGTACACTCTGCAAGGAAGAACCACTGTGGCAGACAATGAGACTAAGCAGATGAGTCTCTTCAATGCCAGCAAAGTCCCTACCAAGAAACTGTACATCTTCGAACCGGAAGGCGTCCCTGGTTACTTCCGTGGTGGCGGCAATGATCCCAAGAAAGTAAATGTGAAACTTGAAATCTCCAACACCAAACAGAACAACTTGGGGATGGCGCTGCCCAAAGGCAAAGTTCGAGTCTACAAGCGTGATACCGATGGATCACTCCAGTTTGTTGGTGAAGACCAGATCGAGCACACACCTCGTGATGAAAAAATTCTCCTCTACATAGGCGATGCTTTCGATCTAGTCGGTGAGAAGAAGCAGATGAACTTCACCCAGCCCAATCAAAGGACACAGCGCATTACGAATCAGATTAGCCTGCGCAATCATAAGGACTCAGAGGTCAACATCGTCGCGGTAGAGCACGCCTACGGACAATGGAAGATTGTTTCATCGAGCGTTCCTCACACGAAGAAAGACTCGAGGACTTTCGAGTTTCCTGTCAAAGTGCCCGCCCATGGCGAAGTCATCGTAGACTATGTGATCGAGATCAAAACTTAGATTGCGGGCGGATGCTCAGGCAGACAAATAGGCACTGGCGAGCAATGCTTTGCCAGTGAAGGAATTCATTGGACTTGCCAATCAATCTATTATGGAATTGCCCGTAAGTATCTACAGAAACATTCGCTTACTGGTGGTACTTCAAAAGGGCACGGCTTGCATGCATGCAGGCTTGCTCATCAACAAATGTCTTCGATTTGGTGGCATTACAATCGACGGTCTGTCGCGTTTCTACATCACACCACTGAAAGTGAAGCTTCGCTGTCTGAGAGTAAAGAGGCGGAGAAGACTTGTCCGATTAGCTAATCTGACAAGTCTTTCTCCGCTAAGTCTCTGATGCGGACGATGTTGATCAGCACTCAAGAAGCTTTTGCAAGACCATCTGTTGAAGACCTTGATGAATAACGATTCCTGAGCTTCCCTGAAAACGCTATTGGGCTTGGCCAGCCATGACTGGTTGTTGCACCTGGACCACCTTGAGTGGGAGGCTACCCGCTTCTACTCCGTTGAGAGCGAGGACAATTGTGAATACTCCTTCGCTTTCGAAACCCAGGTGATGGAAGGCGCTGATAACCTTGTGGGCGGTGTGTTCATCGGCCAAACCTTGAGGAGTGACAGTCGCTCGTCCGGAGCTGGCGATCACGTTGTCGCCATCGTCGACCAACTTGAACTCGTAGTCGAACTGTTCCTTCACTCCGGTGATCTGTGCGAATGCATACACAACAGGCACAACGATGGGAAACTGAACAGCCATCAGTCCGTTGTAAATGTTGACACAGGTTACTGCCTCAGGACTTACCATATCCTGCAGCACGCGTTCGCACAGAAAGATTGCCGATGCTTGCGGACCAGTTCTAGTAGCCATGGTCTTCTCCTCGAGAGTGACTGAAAGCGTTTATATTACTACAGCTCAGGGAGCCGAAAATGAACAATTGCTCTAGTTGATACATAGGTGAGATCGAAGTCAGTGACTGACTGGACGCAGCTGATAGACTATGTCGCGGCGGTCTGAACCCAGGATTTATGCTCGAGTTCGTTTATTTGAATCTTCTTGGCTTCCTGTCTAGCTGGGCGAATGGTAATGGTTGTGAGAGCAAAAGTGAAACCAGTTGAGTGTTCGAATAAAACGAAAAAGACAGTCGGTTTGGGAGCGTGCGTGCGATTGCTGACCAGCCTTAGCTTAGTTTGTGCAATGGTGTTGTTACTCGCCGGCTGTAACGATGCCAGACGGATCGTTTGGAGCAAGGACGGCAAACGGGCGCTCGTGGTGGCTGGGGACGGTCTCAGAGCCTGCGATGGAGATGGGCATCTGTCCGCTGTATTGGCTAAGAACGTGAACCGTGCCACCTGGATGGGTAAGTCGGGCAAAATCGCAGTTGTTGAGACTCACGAAGCGCGCCAGTGGTCTGAGATCCGCGCTGCAGAAAGAATCAGGACGCTGAAGGCGATCACTGACTCTGCTTTAACAATTCTGTCTATGGCAAGGAAGCACAAAGGAGACTGGAAGGGCTTTGAGAAGGAATTGGGAGATATTCCATATGGAGGAGCAGCAGCACTCTATCTGACAGAGAAGCATAATGACGAAATGTTGGTGCTCTTGGGGGAGCAATGGAAAGAGGCGCAAGCCAAGCTTTCGGTCGGGATCAATAGAGTAGCGATTTATAGTTTTATTGAAAGTGGGTCCTTGGTCTCGCGAGATGTAGAACCTCCTTCCGCGATCGATCAGGGCGCAACTACTGCGTCTGCACTTAGCGGAATCGCCTCGACCGGAGAACCATCTGCAGTGTCTGGAGACTCGCTAAGCTCGAGGGCTGTCGTTTTTCAGACGATCCATGAGATCAAGGATATTCACCCGAATCCCAGAGGGAATTGTGTTCTTCTAACCGTCAAGCCGGAACCGTTTGCAGATAATTCAGGTTACGCTCTGTATCTTGTTACATCATCCGGAAAGGCTCATCGAGTCGACAAAGGTGTGGCTCAATTCCCTGATTGGACAGACGGCGGCAAATCTATTTTGTATATTCAGCGAGACGAGTTGCAACCATCAACATCTCAACCCGAGGGTGGCAAAGAGAAGCTCCTGAGTTTGGCAACATTGAGGAGACGGCTTGTGCTCGACAGCTCGGGAAACTTTATCGAGTCAGCGAAAACTGACAGTCTTGCTCGCCTCGGGTTCAACGACCAGTCCAAGGTCTGTGACACCGGCAACGGTATTATATTCTCTGCTCAAAGATGCCGCTTACCGGCTACAGAAGAGCAGGCAGACGAGGGTCCGGGTCTGTTCATCCTTGACCCCAAGCGCAGTTCGCTGGTGTTACCGCTTTTTTCGCACACGACAGAAAAAAATCTCGGCGATCTCTTCTCTGTCTATTTCGCGCTCAGCCCCGATGCAAAATCGATTGCCACAGCTGACTCCAAAGGAGCCATCTCCATTTGCGAGCTCTCCACAGGAGTTATCCATCATCCGGATGACGAAAAATATTCGTCATGTGACAGGTTAGTGTTCGTTCCGCAATGGCGGAACAACGATGAGTTGTGCTTGCAAGCAAAGGGAAAGACTACCGTCGAGGTGGTGCTTTACTCGATCGCTAAAAAGGAAATGCGTGGGATAAGCACGATGTGGCCGGCCTCCGCCAGAAAAGAGTTTATCGACTAGCCAACAGAAAAGAGCAACTCGAACATTCAAGAACAGGTCACCTGCTCTTCCGCAGGCGAGCTTCAGGGAAAACCCTGGCTACTTGCCAATGGTCTTGGTGTTACCATAAAGTCTGGGATTTACCACCCAGTCGCCGGGGTGAAGTATATGATGCAAAGTCTACACTCAAGTAGGCTCCGCGTTCTAACGTGTCTGCCTGCTCTAGATCTTTATAAACCTGTTCGATACACCGTATTAGTCGCTGCTGAAGACCTGGCTCCAGGTCAGGTAATCGGCGCCGAGCATGTGAGACCTGCCGATGGTGGCAACCTGCACGGATACAACCCTATAACCGGGCCATTCCGTATTCCGCAGGAAGTCATAGGCAGAGTTGTAGCTCTGGATGTTCCTGCTGGAGCCACTATCACAGGTGAAAACCTCCTGCCGCTGAATCATCAGCAACAATCAAAACGTCTCGCCGACTTCTGGCGAATCGACTACTCACTGCCAGACGCAGCGCGATAAATTCAACAAGACTCGTGCAGTCTCGTGCAATCACAGTCGCAGCACAGAGCCGCACACACACACACACACCACACACACACATTGTCGCGTGCAATCAGTAGCAGAACTTACCTGCCCACAAACATTGTCTCGTGTCTCCGTTCCTCGCCGTAATCAAATTTTGTCAGCTCTCAGCGCCGACAGCTGATTTTCCTTTGTTAGGTCAGCAACTTTGACAGAAACTGTCTGTGTACTTGCGATGCAAGACCTTAATTGCCTCAAAACGGTTCTGAGGTCTTAGTCACAAGAGTTGATTGATATATCGTAGTGATGGAGCATGCAAGCTTGGTTTGGGAATAGAATGAAGGCAGCCCCACTTGAGTAAGAGGTCAGAACCATGACACCCCCGAAAGAGGACATTCCCATAATCGACGCCGAGCCGATGGACACCTATGACGACATGCTTGTTGAGACTGACTCGAGACAGCTGGCCAATACCTTCATCCATTCGTTCGGACATTCTCTGATTCAAGGACCGATTGATGGCGTGACTGAGATCGTGAATAAGATGAGCGGCAAGAAGGTCATTCCTAAGCTTGAAGTGGTTAAGGCTCCCGATAAAGCAGAGATGAGCACTTCCCAGTGGCATGCGCAAAAGATGGGTTCAGGAGCCGGTTTGATGGCGGCTGGTTTTCTCATTCTCAGCTTGCTTCGACGCCGCTGAGGCCGCTTGCGATTGCGCAGTCCTTTGTGTGTATAGTGCGTGAAGGATATCTTTCTTTGCGAACTCGATTTGTGCGGTTCTGAAGGCCGCTGCGGTGTTGGGGTGTTACCCCTCTCATGCCGTGAAGGCTGTTGCGTCTGCGGTCAGCGAGTGCTCAGGACGGTTTGGATTTGAGGAGATGGTCCAGGACGAATTGAGCTGCGCCGAGCAGGCCGGAGTTGCCTTGCAGGGTGGATTTTCTTATTTCGATCACTTCGCCTATTCTGGGCAGGCAGCGATCGACCACCATGTCTTCCAGAAGCGCGATGTCAACTGAGTCAGCCAGTCCGCCGGTGAGGACGAAGCAATCGGGGTTGAGAATGTGTGCGAGGTTTACCAGCCCGTGGGCAATGTGCTCGAGCCATTTGTGGACGATACTTTGCGCTAAAAGGTCGCCTTTGCTGGCGGCCGCAAAGATTGCGTATGTGGAGAGCGAGTCCTTACTACCGTTAGCCAATGGAGACTGGTTCAAGGCAATGCCATCCAACGATTCCCTTGCTGTCATCAACAGTCCGCGACCGGATCCATATGCTTCCCAGCAATCAAAAAGTCCGCATGTGCAGAGGCGCTTGTTTCCTTGAGCTATCTGGATATGGCCGATCTCGGCTCCTCCCCAGTTAGCTCCTCTGAACTGGCGCCCTTCGATGACGATACCGCCGCCGATACCGGTACCAAGCGTAACAGCGACGAGGATTTTCTTGCCCCGCAACTCATCGGTGCAAGCCTCACCATAGGCAGCTGCATTGGCGTCATTGTCCACGTGGACTGGCATTAGTACGCGAGACTCGATAATTCTTTTGATAGGAGTGCCGGCCCAGCCCGGGATGTTACCGGTTGAACCGACGACCTCGCCGGTATCGCAATTGACGATTCCGGCTGTGGCAATGCCAACTCCCGCCAGCAATGAATGTTTCGATTGAAAGTCTCTTATCAGGTCTTCCAGAGCTCTGAGAATGTTGTTCGGTCCTTCGGGGGTAGGAATTTGAACCGGTTTTCCGACCAGCTCTCTTTCTGTTACTACGCAAGCACGAATCTTCGTGCCACCGAGGTCGATACCGAGTGCCGGCAATTTGTTCTTTGCAAGTTCATCCAATCGAGCCGACTCTATACTCTCAGTTTTACTCATCAAATCCCACCGAGATTCCCGTGATCCGGTGCTCCTTTTAACACTAACTTGTCGAATCCTACCGGCGCTCCATACAGTACGTCAAATCCGATCCTGTTGATGCCACGGATCATGTCTCTGGTGACCAGTACCTTGAAGTCTTCCGGTCCGAATGCCGCCGTGACCGATTTCGAATAGAAGAGTTTCTGGTTCATGTTGTAACCCATACCGCCGCCGAGAGTGAGGAACTTGCTCACTTTCACGTCGCCGGAAAGACCCATGGATCTTTGTCCTTGAATGAACCTGTCAAACACGAACGGACCCTGGTCTCCTCTGATGCCGGATTGCATGTAGTTGGCTTGCAGTCTGGCTCGGTTCAACCTGAAGTCGACGTTGGGACCGACCTGTCCAAGCATGTTGGCGTCGCCGGTCGAATAGGTGCGTAGCGCTACGCCACCCATCAATGAGGCTTTCAGACCGTATTTGTCATCGCCCAGGTTGATGATCGGGTGTGTACTGGCAGTCACCTGCTCTTGAAGCTTGAAGGCGGAGTTGAACACTTTGCTCGTCTGATTGCCGCCGAAAAGTTCGGCATACTCGGGGTTGAGGTTAACCAACTGTGGGTTGTCCTGGTACCATCCACCCGAACTTCTGAAGTTCATGTGGGTAAGAAACGGTACTTTGGTCAACGAGCGGTTGTCGACAAACTCTGACTCCAAGCGAGCACGACGATAGCCGAACATCCCGTCTTCGATGAAGCGGTTGATGCCGGCCTGGAACTTGGTTCGTTTGCGAATGTTGTATCGAATGTCAGCGACCAAGAGATGGTTTACGGAACCAGCGGCGATATTGGTCGACAATCTGTCATTGGAGTAGGATGCTCTACCTGACAGTCCAAGACCATTGCCGTCTGCTCGTGCCGTGCCAGGTGCAGCAGGTAGGCATCGACGACCGGCCGACCATCGGCCGTCGCCACGCGCTGATCAAGTACCGCGACTTCTG
>CAYTDR010000106.1:0-2833 GCA_964436185.1 uncultured Candidatus Obscuribacterales bacterium
TCGCCCCTTCATCAACGAAACCACCGACGAGACCGTGCAGCTCGAGCGTCGGCAGCGCCCAGAGACGGCGCAGCACGGAGATGCGCTTGTCGCCGCTGTAGGAGGTAGCACGCATCTCGCGGGTCAGGAAGCCCTGCTCGTCGAAGGGCAGAGTTGCCCAACTGGCCAGCTCCTCGCGGGACGGCGGGACGATCTTGTTGTAGATATTGGGAATCCTGATGCGCCCGGCAGGTGTCTTGAGCGCGCTGAGGACGCGCGTCAGTCCTTCCAGAGCGTTGGGAGCGGCACCACCGAAGAGACCGGAGTGCAGGTCGCCCTCGGCACCCTTGCAGGTGATCTCGGTGTAGAGAATGCCTCGCAACCCGGTGACCACGGTCGGCATGCCGGGAGCGAACATGTCGGTATCGCAGATGAACACCGCATCCGCGCCGAACTCCGCCGCATGCGCCGGTACGTACGCGGCGATGTGCTCACCGCCGGATTCCTCTTCGCCCTCGAGCAGAACCTTGACGTTGACCGGCAGCTCACCGAGGAGCTTGAAGAGCGCTTCCAGCGCCTTGAAGACGAGGATGACCTGACCCTTGTCGTCCACGGCACCGCGGCCGTAGAGGTTGTCGTTGCGCACCTGCGGGTCGAACGGCGGGCTCAACCACTTGTCGAGCGGATCGGGCGGTTGGACGTCGTAGTGCCCGTAGACGAGAATCGTGGGCTTGCCGGGCTTCCTCAACCACTCGGCATAGACCAGCGGGTGGTGACCGTCCTTGTCGATCAGCTTGGCATTGTCCATGCCCATGCCGGCCAGTTGGTCGCGGGCGAACTCGGCCGCTAACCGCACCTCGCCGCGATGCGCCGGTGACGTGCTGATGCTGGGGATGCGGATGAACTCGATGAGCTCCCGCAAGTATCTGTCTCGGTTTGCAGCGATGAAGTCTTTGAGATTCATGGTTGGTTTCCACGTTGGCGGAGGTCACGGTAGAAGATTCAGATCGGCATGTCTAGCCGATCTGCGCGATTTGACGCGCTCGCTCAGTCCGTGACAGTGACAGGTTAAAACAACGTTTTCTGACTCATGGCACGCGCGCCAGCCTGGTGTTACTTGCCGCCGGCGGCTGTGGAGGTGTTGAACTCCGATTCGTCGTCCAGGGTGAGAAGCCGGTAGGCCGGATCTTTCAGGAAGCGAATCGGCAACATCGGGTTGACCTCCCCGCAGATTCCAAAGGCACCGGTCCCGTATTCACCCATTGGCACACCGACGGCGCGCAGCACGTAGAGATTGGCGGCCATGCAGGACCAGCGGTCCTTGCGCTCGCCGCCCCAGTACTTGCCGATGACGTCGTAGCCAGTGGACAAGCCGTACTTCAGCAGCCAGGCACGCAGTCCTGCGGGCATGGGCAGCCACTCGTACCATGACTTGCGGTACGCTGAGACCTTCTCTTTCCAGACCTCGTTGGCAGCAAGCATGCGCTCGACCACCTTGTACGCTTCTGCGATCTGCTCGGCGTTAAGCGGCTGGTTGAGCCGGAGAACGATGTAGTTCTCCTTGATCTTCTGCTCTTGGGCGATGAGCGCGCGCAAAGTGTGGACGACGGCGCCCGTCTCAATCCAGGAGCTGAAGACGATTAACTTGCCTTTTGCATCGGCGAGTACCAGTTCGCTGTGCCCCATGCTGTTGCGAGAACGCCTGGCCATGCGCCCGTCCGTCAAAATCAGGTCGCCGACCTGAATTGCTTTGAAGGGCATATTGAGCCACGCTCGCGCTGGCAAATAGCCACTACCCACGCGCAAATAAGCTTTGCCGCCCTGGCGGTAACTGAGGTGGATTAATGATGCAGCCGCCAGTTCCAGCAACCCAACGAGAGCAAGCTGACTTATCGGGTCGAGGAGAATGGCAAGCACAGCCGAGGCGGCTGCCAGAATGAGGGGAATGAAAACCAACCGCCTCGCCATCCTGTCCTCGAAGCTCTGCCTGGCCTCGGGCAACTGAAACCGCGCAAGCAGCAGCCAGCCCAGCGAAAGTCCGACCAAGCTGTTGGCAAACCCCAGTGGACTGGCACCGAATACGGTGAGGAGCAGTCCGGCAAGGAGAGCAACGTGAAGTGATCCGACGACAAACTTCTGCAGTCGGTAGAGCATTACATTACCTTTCTGCGCTGTGTCTTGTGGTAGCTACTCGTTCAACGACCAGCTCCAAAAAAAGCTAGCTATCGACGAGCGCCACCTGAGCAATATCACGGAACCATCTTGCATTGGCTCCGACAGTTAACGAACAAGCTTCAAGCGAAGAAAACTTCAAAACGCTCTGCGCCTTGGAGTTTACGATGTTGATGAGCTAGAGAGTTTGTTTACGTGAGCAGTTTTTGTCAGGTCATGAACTTGAAAGATGTATATCAACCCTAAATCAAAAAGCAGGTCTAAAACAAGAGAATCACTCACCTGCGCATGTCTCTTGAAACTAGCTACTAGACTGGTTCGCCAGCTAACACTGTACTTATGCAGATCTTAATTAGTATTTAAGGCAGTCAAGCTAGCGAGAGTTCCACCCCTCGATTCGTATCGATGTTCTTCCGATATTGTCAAGCGCTCAAGGTTTTGTATATTCCTGAATATCGACGACGTTTGGTTTGATCGCTGGTTGCAATGGTCCAACTTCATTGCTGTTACATAAAGGCCATTTCCCGCGCCAACGCAAGAGTCTAAAGCCTCATCGAGAGTCGAAGCTCTGGCATGAAAGTAAGGGCTCGACCAAGTTCACGCAGTTCAGTGACCAAGCAAAATACTTTGAATACTTCGAACAGCAAAATATCAATCCTCAACAAACCTCCGTTGCTTGAGA
>CAYTDR010000106.1:2933-13500 GCA_964436185.1 uncultured Candidatus Obscuribacterales bacterium
TTTGTTCGTTTAGCACCGTATATGATGGCGTGCCAGGGGGCATGTTTGGCGTGGAGAAGAGCTCCGGAACCAGGTAATTTTGGCTCCTGGAGAAGATATTTCTCATAGTTGTTCGCGGCCACTATTCATAAAGTTTTAGCTCCGCTAAGAAGTAATTGCACCTGACAACTATTACATTTAGATCATTTAGCAGCTTGACCTAGTCACGTAATCACAACAGAGTGCGGCTTTCGCTGATTCTATCGACAACTCCTCTTCCCTTAGTTCCGTATCACAAAGAGCACCAGACATTGTTGATTGCTATCGTCCGGCCTTAGATTTCAAGTATCACTTGATATCCATTTTTGAACACAGGAATTAGACAAACCAGCAGCGATGCAACCTTTTCAGACCTAATGCTTTGCGCGAGCCGTTACTGAAACAGTTCTGGGGCATCAGGCTTTGAGCCGTTGCTGGAATGCGGACAAATGTCACCGCTCCTGCCCTCAGCCATTCAGTCTGTTCCGACGCTCAGCAAGCATTGTCTTTTCTCGACCACGGGTGGTCCACTTCCGGTCACCCGTCGGTTGCGAAGCCAGCCTTCGCGTGTTTTTCGCGTTCACTCGGACGAACTTTCATCACACGGAGAGCAGGTCCTGCCCTCCCGAGCCAAGGAAACATCACACATGCTCGAAATCAACGTCGGCGAAGTTTTCAATCGTCTGGTTGCTCAGATGGACCGGATCGTCATCGGCTATCCGGTGGTCAAGCGCCTCTCGATCGCCGCCATCCTGGCTGACCAGCACGTTCTTCTCGAAGGTCTCCCCGGCACCGCCAAGTCGCTCTTCGTGGAGGTCTTCCAGCGCGCCGTTCGCGGCGGGGCCGGGAAGCGTATCCAGATGACCGCCGACATGAAGCCGATGGACATCGTCGGTACCGAGGTCTACAACCCCGGTCTCGGCAAGTTCGTCATCAAGCGCGGCCCGATCTGCGACAAGAACTTCGTCCTCGTGGACGAGATCAACCGCACCCCGCCGAAGACCCTGTCGTCCATCCTCTCAGCCATGCAGGAGCGGCGCGTGGTCATCGGCGACGAGGACATCGCGCTGCCCGACCCCTTCTTCGTCATGGCGACGCAGAACCCGATCGAGCAGGAAGGCGTCTTCGACCTGCCCGAAGCGACCATCGACCGCTTCGGCATGAAGCTGGTCGTCCCCTACGCCACCTTCGACGACGAAGTGCAGATCCTCATGACCGAAGCGCTTCGCAGCCGCGACCCGCAGAACGTCATCGAGCCCGTGGTCAGCACGCAAGAGCTGGTGGCCATGCGCGAAGCGATCAAGAAGGTCTACACCTCCGAGGCCGCCCTGCGCTACATCGTCTCGCTGACGCGCGCCACCCGTCCGGGTGACGACTCGCACAAGGCCGTCGCCACCAAGGACAAGAACTTCGGCAAGCTGATCCAGACCGGCGCGTCGGTTCGTGCCGAGTTCGCCATGACCAGCCTCGCCCAGGTTCTGGCCGCCCTCAAGGGTCGCTCCTACATCCTCCCCGAGGACATCCAGGAGGTCGTGCCGCCGGTTCTTCGCCACCGCATCATCATGAAGTTCGAGGCCGTCACCGACGGCATCACTTCCGACGTCGCCGTGGAGAGCATCCTCAAGAACGTCACGCCCCACCAGGACCTCAACGTTTACGCTCCGGAAAGCGCGAAGTAATTTTTCCCAGTCCCCCACCAGGGTGACTCACTGAGTTATAACCCGCAACTGGAGACACGTTCAATGGAAATCGATCCGACAACCATGGAGGTTGTCCGCGACATCGCACGGCGCGTTGCTTCCGTGGAAATCCCGTTCGGCAAGAAGCGATCGCATCAACGCTTGCCCGGGAGCCGCAGAAGCGTACACCGAGGTGAAGGGCTCGACTTCGACGGGCACGACATCTACCAGCCCGGCGACGACCCGCGGACAATCGACTGGAACGCCACGGCGATGACCGCTGGCCAAAAGCTTTACGTCGGGCTCTTCAAAGAAGAAGCCTATTTGAAGAACACGATCCTGTGTGACGTGTCGCCGACTATGAATTTCGGTAGCGAACGCGTGTCGAAACGCGTCCTGGCTGCCGAGCTCGGCGCATGCCTGACACGTTCGCTGGGGCGCACCCACGACCCGGTCGGACTGATCACCTTCTCGCAGTGGGGGCTGGAGCGGCGTGTCAAAGCGGGCTCCCCGCAAGGCATGATGCTGCCCATCATCCTCCACATCCTGGAAACGCAGCACAAGGTCCGGGATGGCGAGCACAGTGGACTGGCGAAGGGATTGCAACTGGTCCCGCGCAGCCCGTCGCTCGTTTTCGTCATCAGCGACTTCATCAACCTCACCGAGTCCGACTGGGACTACCTCAAGAAGGTCGGTCGCCGCCATCGGCTGGTGACGCTGTTCGTCAACGACCTGCGCGAGCGCGAGTTGCCCAAGGTCGGATGGCTGCCCATGCTCTACACCGTGCGCGACGCGCAAGGTCAGGAGAGGGAAGTCTGGGTGACGAGAGGAACCGCGCGCAAACATGCGGCACGCTGGGAGGAGCGCAAGCAGACCGTGCTCGCTCGCCTCAAGGACTGCCGCGCCTCTGTCTTCTCCGTAGGAACCGACGAAGGGGCAAGCGCAATCCCGCGCTTGCTCGGGTTCCTCCAGGCACCGGTACTGCAATAAAGGAGGCACAAAGATGCCAATTCGGTGGTGCGCCTTCACTGGCGCTCTCATGATTGCTTTTGTTGCCCTCACCTTCTCCCACAAACGGGCGGCCGAGCCGCCGCCCGGCGTGGAGAAGCGCTGGTGGGACGGCACCGTCAAGTCTGTGGAGACACGACACTACGACGGGAAGCTGGCCACCCGCACCGAATACGGTGAGGACGGCGTCACAGTCAATGCTTTCACGGAGTGGAACAGCAGCGGCGCTGTCATCCGAGAGAAGAAGCGGCTGAAGAGCGGACTGGTCGAGTCGAAGGAATACGACTTCACCGGCAAGTACCTCTCCAAGCACATTCTCTACAACGGAGACGAACAAACTGTCCAGGTCATGCGCCAGTACTGGCCCAACAGCGACAAGTTGCTGCAAGAGATGATTATGACCGAAGACGGGCTGGTCACGCGCAAGCGCCGGAATTTCACTCCGGAAGGAATCCTGGCCAGTGAATACGAGATTCTCCCCAACGCCACTCAGGTCGGCAAGACCTACAAGAACGGCAAGCTTCACTCGCAGATGGAGTTGAAGGGTGGCGGTGACTACACCAACACAACCTTCAGGCAAGACGGAGCGATTCGCCAGAAGGTATCCGTCAGTCGGCTGAAGGCCGAGTCCGTCACCGAGTGCTTTTACGACAACGGCGAGCTGATGTGGCGTAAGACCGAGCAGGCGGCCGACCCGTTCGAAGAAAACCTGGACAAATTCCTCGAGAAGAGGGCCCCTGTTGTCGAACACTTCGCCCCCGGAGGTAAGCTCAAGGGCAAGCAACAGTTCAAAGGCTACCAAACCGCTACCGCGGAGGAGATCAACCCGGAGACCGGAAAGGTAGTCCGCAAGGTCACCTTCAACGACGGCAAGGTCGATCAGGTGCATCTCTTCAGAGAGGACGGAACGCTCGAGAAGATCAAGCACATGGGTCCGACCCCGGCTGAGGTCCTCCGAACGGTCACCTACGACGAGACCGGCAAGGAGGTCAAGACAGACGAAGAAGGCGGAGAGGCGGAGTCTCTGCCCGAATGGCTCACCCAGGATCCTATCTTCAGTACCAAGCAACTATGGGAGGACTGGAAGTGATGAACATCGACCTCCCCGTGTGGCTTGAGGATCTTTACATCGAGGTCCTCAAGATCACCTGGAGCGAACCGCTGTGGCTGGCGCTGCTGCTCGTCGTGCCAGTGATTCTGTGCATGAATAAGCTCGGTTACCTGGGCTACTCGGACAACCGCCTGTTGGAGAAGAGTCTCCTCTGGCTCCGAGCTCTGTGCAAACTGCCGGCATTTTTCTTGATTCCCTGTCTAGTCTTAACGTCGCTGGCCATCACGCGACCGCAAGTCCCCGGCGAGCCGGTGCCTCTTACCATCCCCGGACGAGACGTCATCCTGGCCGTGGACATCTCCTACTCGATGAGCTTCGCCTGGAAAGGCGAGCTGCCCAAGCACGAGACTCCCAAGGAACTGGACTTCAAGGGAGAGATCAAGGAGCGACGGCGAGAGAATCGCGGCATGCAGATGGAAGTGCCGACCGAGAAGCTCCAGCGCATCCATGCCACGCAGAACGCCCTCTTGCGATTCATCGAAAACCGTTGGCGCGGCAAGACCGGTGACCGCATCGGACTGATCGTGTTCGACGTCGCGCCCCGCTATGGCTGGCCGATTACCGACGACCTGAGGATGCTCTACCGCAAAGCACAGTTCCTCCAGTCCAATCTGGGCACAGGGACGAACTTCGGCAAGAACCCTCCCGGACCAATCGACCTGGCAGCGGAGCACTTCAGGGAGAGCGGTCAGGCCAAGTCGCGCGTCTTGATTCTCGTCACGGACGGCGAGGACAGCATCGACGAAGTCACGAAGCGCCGGCTGATGAAGATCCTCGCCGAGAATAACATCCGCCTCTACCTCGTCGGTATCGGCGAAACCCTGGCCAAGAAGGACGTTGGCATCATCCAGCTGACCAACGAATACGGCGGGCACATCTTCCGCGTCGAAGACACGAATTCGCTCAACAGGTGCTTCGAGACCATCGACAGGCTGGAAAAGTCTGAGGTGACATCCTCGCAGCTCGAGACGCGCAACGACGTGTTCTTCTACTATGCCTGGCCGGCCGCCATCTTCCTGGGGCTGTTCCTGCTATCAGAACTCTTCATTCTGACGAGGTAACCCATGCGCAAACTACTCACATGGCTGGGGAGACTGACCGTCTCCCTGGTCATTGCTTGTGCTTTCGGTTATGGCTTCTACGGACTCTACACCTACGTCATCCCCCTTCAGAAAGGGGATCTCGTCGGTGCCATGGAGAGCCGTGTCGCCGACCGCAGCGAGGTGCTCATCAACGGTGCCTGCGACGCCTACGAGCAAGGCAAGTTCGATGACGCAGCCATGATTCTCGAGCTGGCTCTGGAAAAGCTCGTGGACAAGAGCGGTCGCTTCGACCTGGCGAACAGCGCCAAGCTCGAGAGCGTGTTCTTCATGCTCGGCAAGTGCTACCACTTGCAGGAGAAGTTCGATAAAGCGATTCAGAATTACGAAGACACCCTGCGGCTCAACCCCAATCATCTGCCCGCCAAGTACAACCTGGAGATGATCCAGATGGACGGCGGTAAAGGTGGTAATGGTGGCGGCGGCAAAACCCGTCTGCAGCCAAAGATTTAAGGAGATACCATGTATTACCTGAATCCACACCTGCTCTACTACGTTCCCGTCGCCGCAGGACTGGCAGCCCTGCTGGTGTTCGCCAACTACCGGCGTAAGCGCGCCATTCACAACGCCTTCGGTGACTGGAAGCTGCTGGCCAGGACGTCGCAACCTCTAGCCGCCTGGCGTTATCTGGTCCGCGGCGTCCTGGCTGCTGTGGCGGCTGCCAGTCTCATCCTGGCGCTCGCCCGTCCGACAATCCCAAACGGTCATAAGACCATCGCCGAAGGCAAGGTCGATGTGATCGCAGTGGTGGACGTCAGCCGCAGTATGGCGGCTCTCGACTACGACGGTAAAGTGCCATCAAGCGCGATACCGAAGCGTCCGATCGAGGAGCCGCGGACAGGCAGGCGTGACGTCCTCGGACCGCCCGACCTGCGCCCGCCCAAGGCAGAGCCGAAGGCGGAACTGGCCGGCTCACGGCTGGAGATGATTCGCCACATCATGGTCGACTACATGCTCAACGCCATGAAGGGCAATCAGTTGGGCATCGTCAGCTACGCCGGAGAAGCCTTTCCCCAGGCGTTCCTCACCCGTGATACCAACGCCCTCACCTGGGTCATCGATCGCGGACTGACAATCAACAGCGCTCCGGGCGAAGGAAGCGCCATGGGCAAGGCTCTCAACTTGAGCCTGGACATGTTCGACGCGGATTCGCCTGCCGACCACGAGAGGATCATCATCCTCTTCTCCGATGGTGGCAACGACGACAAACCTGAGGTGCTGCGCGACTTTGCCAAGGAATGCAAGGCGCGCAACATCAAGATGGTCGTCGTGGCCATGGGCAACATCATGCCGTCGAAAATCCCGACAAGCAAGCTGGCGTTCGATGATCCGGCTGCCAGGATACTTCGGGAAAGCGGCAAGCGCTGGTATGAAGTAGAAGGCCAGATCCAGCGAACCGGCATGGATACGGCTCTCCTCCAGGGTCTCACCAACTTGACCGGCGGAGAGTTCATCCATCTGAAACAACAAACCGACCTCAATTTGCTCGACCACCTGGGCAAGATGTCGATGGTTCCCGCGCCTGGCACGCAGGAGTTGTTCCCCTACCTTCTGCTCACCGCCTTCTTCGCTACTACTCTCACCGCCACCATCACACGCTCGTGGCGTCGAAAGGAGTCAACATGAAACGCGCAATCGGCATAATCGCGGCGCTGCTCCTCATCGTCGCTGTGCTCTGGTGCTGCCTCACCCCGAGCTGGCCGGAGTTTTCTTCCACGCAGGCGAAGGACCCGCAGGTACTCGTACAGACAGCCGAGAAGGACCGCGACTACGCCTTCCACATCGGCGACCTCATCGAGATCAGCATCTTCGTCAAACAGCAACCAGGGACGCTGGTCGACCCCGAGTCTCTTGCGGTCGTCGGCGACTTCGAGGTGCGTGGGAAACCGGCCGTCACCAGCAAGAAGCTGGAAGACGGCTCGGTCGTCTACCGAATCAAACTGGAGCTGCAATGCTTCAAGGTCGGTAAGAGCGAAATCGTCCTCGACTCCTCGATGTCATGGAGCCTTGATGGTGAGCGGAGGGACCTGCCCATCCCCAAGACTTCGGTCTACACCTCCAACACCTACGATGGCAAACGCAAGGCGATCAAGCAGGGCGAAGATGCGCGCATCACGTTCTACTGGTACGGTCTCAGGCACATCATCCCTCTGACCGTCTCCAGCCTGGCGTTCCTGATCCTGACTTTCCTGGGCATTCGACGCTTCATCATCACGCGCCCCAAGCCGTTCATCGACATGGCGAAGAAGCGAGCGCTCGAACTGGTCGGCAAGGTTAAAGCAGGCACATGCACCAAGCCGGAGCACCTGGAGCTCGACGGATTGATCCGCGAAAACCGCGGCGTCGGACCGATCTCGGTAGGTCAGATGCAAGACCTGCGTCTGCCCCATCTCCTGGTCCAATTCCTCAGGCTCAACTCCGTCGCCATCTACGGCGATACGGCACTCGATGGAGGGGATCGCGACCACTTCATCGGGTTGGCCGAAAGGATGCTCAGAGACTGGCAGGTGCCCAAGCAGGGCTGGTTCCGTCGAAGGCGCTAAGCGGCAACATCACTGATTCATCCCGATGGAAGCAGGAACCTGCGGAAAAGGTTCCTGCTCTTCGGAGTGTGTTAAAAGTCGGCGAAACACCCAGTGTTGGGGTGTTTCGCCCTTTCTTCCAACCGCCCATCCGACTATCTTATATAGTCTAGCACCCATCCCCGAAACCCTGCACCATTCAGAATCTTGCACGACATTTAAAGTTGCACAAATCCGATGCCGCTAAAGAGATCTGCTTCAGCACGTTCAAGCAATCATCGGTACAAGGCACGCAGAAACTCCGACCGACTTTCCATCAAACTTAGCTACTATGGGTGCGAGTCTCCATGCATATGCCGGGCAAGGTCGCCTCGCTTATACCCTATAAACCTCGCTTGTATACTGCGGTTCCTCCTCGCTGAGCCTGCCCCTGTGCTGCGCTAAGGCTCGTGACATGAGGAGATCGAGAGATCTGACCCAATATCAATTAAGCGGCGGGCAGCAAGTGAGATCTATCTCTAGTACCAGGCATGATTGCACATTTTCGCCCGCTAATCATCCCTAAATCGGGACACCAAGAAGGTTTGCAGGAAAGCCTCGACTGAGATTCGGTTAAGGTGAGTATGGGTCATGTATAGTTTTCTGCACCTCAAGCTTCAATTCACCTTCGCCGCTTCTGCATGATGAAGCAATATCGTCAGAATCTCAAAACGGCACAACAGACAACAAACCACATCCAGTCATCCGCTTCAATTAGTCCAATTCTTCACTCCTGAAGGGAAGCAGTCGTCACCGCCTTCTCAACAAGCGGCTACTTCTGACTTTCAGGAGTTGGAACATATTCAGCCAGTCGACTTGTCTGCTAGCTTGCAGGCAGTCAACACAAGCGAAAGGAAGGTCTCAAATGGGTGTTACCGTTCTCTTCATCGGCTTGGTTGTCGGTCCCCTCGTCGGTCTCCTCTGCGGTCTATGGGGTATTGACCAGTACAAGGACGACGAAAACAAGGCCAAGCTGTTCGCAGGTTTCACCGGGTGGTTCTGTGGTGCTATCGCGGGCGCTGTCATCTCCGGCGTTGCTGCCAACATGATCCTGGGCAACCCGGCGTACGAAATTAGCCTCTTCGGCATCGGCGTCTACGGAGCTGTCATCGGTGCCTGGGTGGCCAGCATGCTCGCGGCTGCCGCCGGCGTAGTCGCTGCCAAGGTCCTCCGCTAACACTTACCGAGAGAAAGGAGTCAGCTATGGGAGAATCCATCGCTGGTTTGATTTTGCTGTTCATCTTCGTCGGTATTCCGCTTCTGGTGCTCGCCTCCGTGGGCTACGCCAGCAGCTACAAGGGGGAAGTGCCGTTCCGACGGCACCTCTGGCAGCTCGCCGGAGTACCCTTCCGCGTCCTCGTCCCCAGCTTCCTGTCGAAACTGCTCGGCGCGGTTCGCAACTGGGCGACCAAGACCGAGGTGAAGCTCCACGAAAAGACGGTGGAGGGCACCATCGCCGAGACGCGCAACTGGCATACGGAGCTGAAGACGATGGAGGGCAAGATGACCGCCCTCGGACTCAGCCCTGCGACAATGGCTGAGTTCGGCACCAAGCTGACCTCGGTTCAGCAGAACGGTGATGCGCTAGAGACCGCGCTCAACCTGCATCGCGACCAGCAAGTGTTGATCGCGCAGCAGGAGTCTCGGGTTCGCGAGCTGGAGCTTCTGCTCATCAACATGCGCGCCATGCACATGAGTGAGAAAGCTATCGGCGAAGTGGAAGCGAAGCTCATGGAAGCGATGCTTCAGGCCAGCCAGGCGACCGTCGCCTCGCAGGTGATCGCCAAGTATCTGGGCTCGCACTCGACCATGCCTGGCGGCATGCTCCAGGCGCTTCCTCAGTTGCTCAATCAGCAGCTGCTGGCGTTGCCGGTTCAGCAGCAGAACGCGGCTCTCACCGCTGCGCCCACTGCCGCGCCCGTCGGTGTTTCGCTCAACAAGACCGGTCAGTAACGTTCCTCTCGATTGAGGGGCGATGACCTCGCCCCAGTCTCGGCAGCGGGGGCTGCCGAGAACTACCACGCCTAAACCATAAGGAACATTCCCATGGGAATCACTGTTCTCTTCATCGGCTTGATCGTCGGACCGATCATCGGTTATCTCTGCGGGATCTGGGGCATCGAAGTCCACGCCCGGGACGGTGCCAAGGCTCGCCTGCAGGCTGGCTTCACCGGCTGGTTCATCAGCGGAATCGTCGGGCTGATCATCAGCGCCATCACCGTCTGCAACGGCTTCCCCAACGAGTCGTCTATCTCGTTCTTCGGGATTCACGTCTACGGTATCGTCCTCGGTGCCTGGTTCGCCAGTCTGTTCGGCGCCATCGCCGGCGTCGTCAGTGCCCGCGTTCTCAGCGACAAGGCCTAAGCGCTTAGCTGATCACCCCAAACACAAGGATACCAACACATGTTGGAAGCACTCGCAGGACTGATTCTGTTTGCTCTCTTCATCGGTGTACCGGCACTCACCATCTTCGGGGTGCTGTACTACTGCAACCACGGCACGTCGCCGTTCAAGTTCAAGTTCCAGCTCTGGCGACACTTCAATGTGCCGATGCGCGCGCTGATCCCCTCCCTTCTCACCAAGATCCTCGGCAAAGTGCGACAGGCTGCCGCGCATGGCGAGATGAAGCTGCATGAGAAGACGGTCGAAGGCACGATCAAGGAAACGCGCGCCTGGCACGGCGACCTCACCACGATGCAGGACCAACTCGCCGGACTCGGCTTGAGCGCCGGGACGATGGACGAGTTCAAGGGCAAGGTGGACACGGTCAAGTCGAACGGCGACAACCTGCAGGAGGCTCTCGACCTGCATCGGCAAACCCAGGCTCGGATCAATTCCGAGCAGCAGTCCGTCTCCGAGCTGGAAGCGCTACTCGCCAACATGCGCGCGCTGCACATGAGCCCGGGGGCGATTCAGGAAGTCGAGGCCAAGCTGCTCGCAGCCACGATCAAGGCCAGCCAGACCACCGTCGCCTCGCAGGTCATCGCCGGGTATCTCGGCACCCACGCCACTCTCCCCGGCGGCATGGTCCAGAGCCTGCCCGTCATGCTCAACGACCGCCAGGTCGTCGCGCTGCCGAATCAGCAGATC
>CAYTDR010000107.1:0-13299 GCA_964436185.1 uncultured Candidatus Obscuribacterales bacterium
AAAGAAAGAGCATCTCCGCCGCTAGAACAATCAGATAGCCTGACCAATTAACGACCTGATGCGCATGAAAAATCTGCAGCGTTGACCAGAGGTTGAACATCAGTAGCAACGGAATTACCGCGATTAGACATTTGTGTGCTATCGCGGTCGGAATCTCTCGATATTTCAGGGTTATCTCGGCTTCAGCCATCGCGCTCGCCCCAAAAGACACTAAGAACACTTTTACCACGTTTGATCTGGTATCAGTTTAGGGTTTACCACCGATCAACACCAGGGGTTTCGAGATTCCAAAGCGCGAATCGCAGGCAAATTTTCCAATTCCACTTCAATCGAAAACTGCTAAGCCACTGCGGGTCTAGTGATGGAGCAGAGTCGAATAGAATTACATCGTTTGAGAGAGCGCAAACAGCTGCTCCGAATAGCGCCGAATCACTTCCGGAATCGCCAGCCTGGATTTCCACACGTCCGGAAGACCTCTCTCACTATAGTAGGCTCCGGCCAACTGACCATAGATTGCCCCTGTGGAATCCGCATCTCCGCCCAAGTTAATAGCGAGAAGCGCACCATCTCGATAGTTGTCTGTTTTGTAGAATGCCCAGAGCGCGGCTTCCAGACAGTGAACCACTTCGCTTGATCCCCGAATCTCCGGAGGTTCTTTGGATTTATAACTCCCTCTGGCAACTGCCTCCATCTCTGGTGTCATCGGACGATGAAGCCAATACTCCTTGACCGGGGTGAATTGCTCACTGAGAAGCTCTTCCTTGCTTCGTTCTTGCAATGCGCCGACAATTAGCGCCGAGAGGTATCTCGCACCGTCGATACAGAACTTATGTCCATGAGTTGTACGCGCGCTCTCACCGGCCATGTCGAGTGCCATGGTAGGCTTACCCGCGAAAGCCAGCGGTATGGGCGCCATTCGTGTTATAGCTGTGTTGGTGGCACTTTCAACATCCGTGGTACCGCAAAACGTCTGCCGAGAGCTTTCAAACGTCAGCAACGCACGTCGATTTACGTTCTCGATATCGAAACACCATCCTTGGCTGCTGAGGTGTCCCTGGTGATACCACTTGAGGTATCGCTCCATTTGATCGACGGCATTGAATCCTCGCGACTCTATCAGACTTTCCGCCAGACATAATGCCATCGAGGTGTTATCGCTAAAGTCACCAGGTTTGAGCTTAAAAACGCCACCACCCACCATATCATCAAGCGGCGAGAAAGTACCCGCTTCCATATACGCCAAGGGTGCACCAAGCGCATCACCTATAGCCAGACCGAATAGACAAGCTCTATATCTCTCGATTAGCTCCAAATGACCCGCTCCATTAGAAATGCTGCCTGTTTCCTACACTCGAACATAATAACGTCTTGGGAACCAAAGTCGATCGGTGAAAGTAGTTGACAGACGAACTTGTTGGGAATCAGGCGCCATCGATAATGAGATCACGCGTTCTTGGCCAGACGACAGATTATGCTTGGCGTTATCATCCACTTAATAGTGCCAGACATAGTGGGAGGTAAATCGGCCACCTCTACACAGCACACAGCCGCCTGTGGAAACGGCAGACGAAACTCGAGACCACCACCAGACAAACTCTTGACGACATCTCCAACATCCGGCTCATGTCCGACGAGCATGATCTCGTTCGCGTTCGGAAACTTATTCAAGAATCGATACAGGCGCGAAAAATCGACAGCCGGCGCGAGGGTATCGCTGACTTCAAATTTGCCGCCCAGTTCGGCGTTTAAAATCTCAGCAGTCTGTTTGGCTCGTGTTAACGGGCTGGAAATCAGTATGTCCAAACTGACACCAATCGACCTTAACCCTTTGGCAACCTGACTGGTTTCCTCTTTGCCCTCGTCAGTGAGCGTTCGCTCCGAGTCCCGTATGATGCCTCCGCCAATTCCGTGTGCCTGCCCGTGCCGAACGAGATAGACTTTCATTCCTACTCCTATGATAAGAAGCCAGTAAAAAGATTAGTAAACCGTGAGCATCGAAGATGGTTCAGTAGAGCAGTGTCTATCCTGGTCATTGGAGCTCTCGATATCGAAAACAGTCTGTAAGGATTTTCCCACCTGAGGTAGAATCAAATCAATACTATGGGCGACACACCACGATATATTGGGCTTGACATCGGAGAAAAGAGAATCGGGATTGCCATCTCAGATCCTCTTGGTATCACTGCGGCCGGATTGGAAACTATCACCCGCAAGAATATGAAGACGGATGTAGATGTCATCAAGCAGATCTGTCGCAGGCATGGGGCGATGCAGATCATTGTCGGACTGCCGCTCAACATGGACGGCAGCGATGGAACGCAATGCGAGCGAGTGAGGTCTTTTGCAAGCAAACTTGCCAGAGAGACCGGATTGCCTATCGTTTATGAAGACGAACGTATGTCTACAGTCTCTGCCATTCGTACATTGACTCTTCAAGGCGTCAAAACCGGCACTAATAGAGAATTGGTCGACAGGCAGGCGGCGGCGATAATCCTCCAAAGGTTTCTCGACAAGCACAGTCCGCAACCCTCTGCGTAACTTGTTGCAGCGGACCTGGGCAGTTACGCTCGGCGATGCGCGTAACCTGCGATGAACTATTCTCGCGCCAGGGTAATGGAAAATGCGGTACTCTCGCCCTCGACGCTGCTTACTTTAATGTCGCCCTCATGTGCATCGATAATCTGCTTGCACAAATAGAGTCCCAATCCGGTACCGACTGATTGCCCCTTGCTCTTCTGACTGCGCCAGAATCTCTCAAAGACCTTGGATAGCTCGTCCTGTGAAATTCCGATCCCGGTATCTTTCACATGAATAGTCACCTTATTTGGTGTCTCCTCTCCCCAGACACGAACTGTTCCACCTTTGAGAGTGAACTTAATTGCGTTGTCGATCAAATTGGAGATCACTCTGCGAATAGCAAGCGCATCCACCTGCACTCGTCCCTGGCTCATCGGCAGGTTGACTTCCAGTCCGATGTTCTTGGACTCCGCCACCGCGGAGAGCTCTCTGCAACAATCCGATGCCAGATCGAACAAGAACGCCGCCTCGAACGTGAGCTGTGGCTCGCTATAATCGTATCGATAAACTTCAATCAAGTTCTGCACCATTCGCAAAAGACTTTGATTGCTTTTGTGCAGCATGGCAAGCACTTCGAACTGACCCTCGTCAACTTCGCCGAGCGTGCCGTTTAGAATCGCTTCCAGAGTTCGATCTGCGCCTATCAATGGCGTCTTCAAGTCGTGTACTAAAGTGGCGACGAAATCTTCCTTTTGTCTGCTCACCATGCGATCGTCGACTTCGATGGTGCTCACATAAAGTCCTGAAGCTCTGCCATCTTTATCTTTGATCGGCCAGGCAGCGATATCGAGAAGAACTTCCTTTTTCTCCCCGCCTTTGAGAATCTCCATTTTTTGTCTGGGCAGCTGAACGGTTTCATTCGCTTCCAATGCAGGCACAATTTTTTCTCGAGGAACAGAATCGACGATGTCGCAGAATGAAAGACCGACCAGGTCGTTGCTTTGTTGTCCCAATTGACTGGCAGCAGCAGGACTTGCTTTGACGATCACCAGCTCCCTGTCTAGCTTCCACAACCCAATCGGTGCATTCTCCATGGTGCTACTTTCAAAATGCGGCGTTTGAGGATCGACCATGACACGACTGCCACTGTCCTTCAGTTTGGTGGGAACCAGCTTATGGTGCGTGGTGCCGGAGGCGCTGATATCGATGCAAGAGCCGATGAAGCCGGCAAACGTGCCATCCGCGCTAAAGATCGGATTGCCTGAATCCAACTGTTTTCTGAAAACATGGTCATGACGACGTATTCTATACTCTACGTGGAAAGAACGTCGCTCAGCCAGAGCCCTTTGCAAAATGTTGTTGTAGCGTCTTCGATCCTGCGGATGCATAGTGACAAGCCAGCCATCGAAACTCAATGCATACGCGTCCAAACCGGTAAAATCCAGCCACGATTTACTAAAGAAGTTCCTGCTTCCCTCCGCATCGGACATCCATACCATTCCCGGCACGGTATCTGCCAACTGGTTCATGCGTTCTTTCAATGATTCGACTTGACTGTCTTTCTCGATCGAATCGGTCAGATCGCGAAAGTTGACCATCACACCGATGACCCGATCAGATCGGTTGGTCAGGCTGGAAAAATACGGCTGATAGAAGCGGCGCTCGCCTCGCGCCTGATAGCGCATCTGCTCCCCGGCGAAGGAACGACCTTCAAAAGCATCCAGCATGTCCTTCTCCAATCCCTCGAATGGAAGGACGTCGGAGATTATCTTGCCCAGCACATCTCTGCGTTTTTTTCCGAACATTCTCTCCATACCGTGATTCCACAAAACAATTCGGTATTGAAGATCAACAGCGATGATGCCATCGAAACTATGAGTGAGTACGAAGTCGCTGATCTGGCTAACCATCTGAATTCGAGATTCAGAGCGCTCCACCACACGGCGAACCAATCTAAAAAAACTAGTCTTCTCAAGCTCGTCGACTGAAACGACGTCGTCCATACCCAGCCGAATAGCTGACAACGCGTACTCCTCGCTGTTCAGTCCAGTGATATGAATGATCGCAGTGCGGTGAGAAGTTCCGGAAATTCCGGCAATCATTTTTCCGGGATCCCCCTCGACAAGACCGTCTCCAACGATAATCAAATCGACTCGACCGGACGACAAAATGGAGATCAACTCACCATGAGTTGCTATCGTCTCAACATCACAGGATTCCAGTTCCGCCATGTAGCCAAGGACAAGTTCTCTCAACTCTTCGTCAAACCCGGCGATTAACGCTTTCATCGATTCCCGTGATACTCCTCTAGGCAGCTATAAATTGTAGTGAAGTCAAAAGGGTTATACACAACTGGATGCCATTGATCTCGGTATAGCCCATAAATCTAAGTTTTGCTTACCAAATGGTACAAACCGATACGCGACGATACATCAGCGACAGACATGAGCACGAGCGGCTTCCAAGAAGTTGCGCACGCGCGGAAGTCCCCAGGGTCGAACTGGTGCGCTGTTCCGCGGAAAACTATTACTGTCCGGCAAAAAATCCAGGAAAGAATTCGGAGGGCAACGTATTCCTCGACTCGGACTCCGCCACGGGGCTTTGCTGGGCTGAGCGTGACCCCCGTCAGACTGAATGCGGTTTCACCCGAACTCTCCATGAAATGGGGCTCACATTTAAAATTGAAAGTTAAGGAAGCCGGTCGCGTCGAAAAGACTAAGCTATAATCCAAGATTGATTGAATGCCGACAATACGCGGCAGTCCGCCAAACAGCCAGACCGACAAGCTTTTCAGTTCTGTCAACTTCAAGCCCGTCGAATAATCCAGGGAAAGCTTCATGAGCACACTCTATACAGTTCTAATCGTAATCACGGCATTACTCGCGCTTGCCATCACCATACTCATTCTCTTGCACCAACCGAAGGGCGAAGGAATGGGCGGAATCGGCGGATCGGCCACTGTCTTTACGGGTAAACGTGGAGCTGAAGCGGGTCTGGACCGAGTCACATGGACATTTGCCACGCTCTTCCTCCTCTGCTGTGTCATTCTGGGATTTGGATTCATTCAGTAGGACGACATGACCTTTAAACTGCCCACAACCGCTGAAAAGCATGATTACGTGCGGGAGCAGTTCGACAGGATCGCACGCAAATACGATCTGACTAACGACGTCATCAGTTTCTGCATGCATAGAGCCTGGAAGAAGAAGGCTATCAGAGCCCTGATCAGCGGGTCGATTGAAAAAAACTCTTTGTCGACAGTGACAACGCGGAATGGCGATAGCAACCCGCGCAGATATCTTGATGTTTGCTGCGGCACCGGCGACCTGGCTCTTCGACTGGCTTCGCTGTCGAATATCGTCGATGAAGTCGTCGGATTGGATTTCTCCTCTGAGATGCTGGCAATTGCTTCTCAACGCGAAACTGACATGCGGAGCCAATCTATTTGCTCATCGGAGTATTCGCAGCATTCAACTTGCAATACCGCCGGCGATGCTGAACCTACCCTCTCAAAACTATCATGGATAGCCGGAGACGCTGAAAACCTGCCCTTCGCCGATAATCAATTCGACGGTGCCATAATCAGTTTCGGATTACGGAATCTCACGGATTTACGGCGTGGACTTTCTGAGATGTCTCGCGTGGTGAAGCCCGGCGGGTACGTAGTCAATCTCGACCTGGGACGACCGGCAGGCGCTGTTTTCACGCCCCTCTTCAAACTCTTCTTCCATCGAATTGTCCCCATCATCGGTGCTGTTCTGCAGAACGACATGAAGGCATATACCTATCTTCCGGAGTCGATGAATACGTATCCGGAACCGGAAAAAATCACTGAGATGTTTCATGCGGTGGGTTTGAGACCCGTAGAACACTACGCGCTGGCCGCCGGCAGCGTCGCCCTTCACGTGGGCCGTGTAGTCGATTGAGTTGCCGAGTTAAACGTGCACGCAGGTTCGAGAGTTAGACCATGACCGACGGCAACCAGTCAATCACCAGTTCGCCGAAAAAATCACTCCTGGTCGTTGTTGGCGACGTCTCTGCCGATAGAAACATGGCAGGCGTAATTCGGGCACTCAAGCAGAACAGTCCGGATTTGCACATCTGGGGTATTGGCGGCAGTCAAATGGAAGAGGAAGGCGTAGAGCTCCTCTTTAACCTCAACGACTTCGCCACGTTCGGCATAGTCGAGGTACTGAAGTTCGTACCGATTCTGACTCGCATGAAGAAGCAGCTTGTACAAGAGGTCGAGAAACGGCCTCCGGACATGGCTCTACTGGTTGACTATGGTGGTTTCAACCTGGGAATAGCGAAGGAAGTTAGAAAACGATTTCCTTCGATGCCTATCTATTACTTCATATCGCCACAAGTCTGGGCATCTCGCCCCTGGCGCATCAAAACCATCGAAAAAACAATTTCTAAAATTCTAGTCATCTTTCCGTTCGAAGAATCTTTATACCTGAAACACGGTGTCAAAGCACGTTTTGTCGGACATCCGCTTCTCAAGCTGCTTCCCGCAGACAGCGACCTCATGACCAGGGAACAGTTCGCGCGCGGCAAGGAGATGAATCCGCAGCGGAACATCGTGGCGATCTTGCCCGGCAGCAGACGGGAGGAGATCAGGGTGCATATGGGACTCTTGCTTCAAGCTGTCGAGGAGCTGGTCGAGCGTCGTCCTGAGTTGCAGTTCGTCATCTCTAAGGCGAATAAGAACCTTGCGGAGATGATCGACAAAGTGATCGCGGGTCGGAAAGCACGGGATTTAATAGGAAAGAACATATTTTTCTCTGATAGCTCGGAAAACTACCACCTCTTGAAAACGGCGGATGTTGTTTGGGCTAAGTCCGGTACAACTACGCTCGAGGTGACTTTGTTCGGCAAACCGATGCTGATTTTCTACCGGGGCAACTGGTTGAGTTTTATACTTTTTATGCTCTTTAAAACAGTTAAGAATGTTGGCTGGCCTAACCTTCTAGCCGGACACACCCTTATCCCGGAACTGCTCCAGCTCGACTGTCGTGCTGAAAAGCTGGTCGCACATACCATCGATCTTCTTGACGTCCCCGGGTTGCGGCGGGAAATCTCGCTAGAGCTCGCCAATATGCGCAAGCAACTGGGCGAAGGAAACTATATCGATAACTGTGTGGAGGAGATTCTTAACAACATACAATTGCCCTGTCGCCAGATTCCATAAATAATGGTCTGAATCCGATCGCAGAAGCTCGTTCTGGCAAAGCTTACTCCCAATTCATATTTCTCGGTCTGCATGGTTCTATCTTTGAATCCAGCAAAGGGACAATCAAAGTGTTGACGACGAAAGAACGCAAAAACATCAAGTCAGACAGGCAACCCGTTTTGAAATTAAAGGAATCTCTGTTCTCTACAGAGCAAGCCTCGCTGTACTTCCGCTTGCTCGAATACATTCGTCCGTACTGGACACTGTTCCTCTGTGGTGCTCTTGCAGCGGTCCCGTCCGGAGCAATGGACGGAGTGATCGCATTTCTTGCCGGTCAGGGTCTGCAGAAGATTCTAGTCGATGGAAACCATAAGCTCGTCTATATGGTACCAGTAGCGGTACTGGTAGTAGCATTCTTGCAAGGATTGTTCCGCTTCCTGGAGACGTTTTGCATTAGATACGTCGGCGCAGCAGCAATTCGAGATCTCAGATGCGAGCTGTTCGATCATCTGGAAAAACAGCAACTACTGTACTTCTTGCGCCAGTCATCCGGAGTCCTCATCGGGCGCATGGTCAATGATGTCGCGGTGATCGAGAACGCCATCTCGCAGACGTTCCAAACCATGATCAGCAGAGTCATCACACTGATTGGACTATCCCTCGTTCTTATTTTGCAAAGCTTCTGGCTGAGCATAATTGCGCTGGCAATTCTTTCTTTGATTGTAATACCGGTCGCGGTGCTGGGCAAAAAGATCCGAAAATCCGCCCGGGGTGGACAGGAAGCCATCGGCGACCTTGTTTGTGTACTCTCAGAATCAATTCAGGGAGCTAAAGTCGTCCAATCATTCAACCTTGAAGACTACCAGAAGAGACGATTCCGAGTAACCAACCAAGCTTTCATGAGCAATCAAATGAGAGCTGTGCGTTCCGAAGCAATGCTTTCACCGATTCTCGCCATGATAGGAGCGGTTGGAATAGCGACCGTCATCTGGGTAGCCGGCTATCAGGTATTGCATAATCAGATGACTCTCGGAGCCTTGACGTCATTTATCATTGCGCTTCTCCTTCTCTACTCACCGCTCAAGAACATCGGACGGATAAACGGTGTTGTGCAACCGGCTCTGGCCGCAGCAGGTCGTGTATTTGAAGTACTCGATCAAGAACCGGAGATGCAGGACAGCCCGACCGCCGTAGAATTAGAGTCACAGCCTCACAGCATCGAGTTCGACCGTGTCTACTACCAATACCCGACCAGCTCCAACATGGTGCTCAAGGATATCAACCTCAAGATCTCATCCGGCAAGCTCATCGCTCTGGTTGGTCTTTCCGGATCTGGCAAATCAACATTAGCGAACATGGTGCCGCGTTTCTTCGACCCCATATCCGGTGCTATCAAAATCGATGATCGTCCACTCAAGGACTACACGATGAAGTCGCTCCGATCGCAAATAGCAGTCGTCACCCAGGATAACTTCCTGTTCAATGCCACCATCGGCGACAACATTCGATTGGGACGTTTGCAGGCCACTGAAGAAGAGATCATTGCAGCAGCCAAAGCCGCCTACTGTCACGATTTCATCATGGATCTGCAAGAGGGATATAAGACCGAGATAGGCGAGCGTGGTGTCAGACTGTCCGGCGGACAGCAACAGCGAGTGGCTATAGCGCGAGCGATTCTGAAGGACGCACCGATTTTGATTCTCGACGAAGCAACCAGTTCGCTCGATAACGAATCGGAAGCCATGGTTCAAAAAGCACTAAACAATTTGATGGACAGCAGAACAGTAATCGTGATTGCGCACAGGCTCTCAACCGTCCGGCACGCAGACGAAATCCTGGTGCTCGAAGACGGGCAGATTATCGAATCGGGCAACCACGAACAACTGCTGAAGACCAACAAAACATACGCGCGCTTGCTGGCAGCTCAGTTCGAGCGACCGGTTTCTTAGCTGAATCGGAAACTCATTTCTTTGGGTTCTGATTTGATTTGCGGCTTGTGAAAGCAAAGCGTGGCGCATTGGCATGCATCTCAATCCGATAGACGGTTTCATACCTAAATAAAGATCATGCGTGAACGAGTAAAACCTTGATTATGAATTTTGCACCGCAAACAAATTACGGCTGCTAACAATCACGGCCGCGATTTCATCAACCGCAGCCGTAAGGGCGAAACGTGTCATATGCTGGTCTATTACGACGCCGACGCTTTTAGAAAATATGTCCCGATGCATTCATCTGAACGTTTGGCGTGTTCGGTACAGGACGCCCGTCTTGCAATGTGCCACCATATTTGTACAACTCATTGCCCGGAACCAGGAATTTGATCTGGCCTGTTCCATCGAAGTAACCGCCATCTTTGCTGATCATCCAGTTGGGTGCCCGACCTCCTGGCTGCTGCTGCCCGTTGTTAGCTCTGTTCCACTTCTTCCACTGTTTTTTGTCGTCTTTGTCGTTCCAGTCGTTGTTGCCTTTGTTCCAATTCTTGCTGTTGTTGTTGTTGTTCCAGCCCGGCTGCTGGTTTCCACCATTCCAGCCTGGCCGTTGGTTTCCGCCATTCCAGCCTGGCTGTTGGTTTCCGCCATTCCAACCGGGCTTGTTTCCACCGTTCCATCCTGGCTGATTGCCACCATTCCAACCGGCTTGGTTGCCACCGCCCAAGGTATTGCCTTTATTCCAGTTCCAACCGCTGTTGTTCCAGTCTTTGTTCCAGTAATTGGTGCTCTTCCAACTTTTCTTCTTGTCGTCCCAATTCCGCCAGTGAGACATATCGTCGTCATGCAGATCGTTCCAAATATCCTGATCCAGCTGGGTCATAAGAGCAAGAACCTGCTGATGCCCGGATTGTGAGTATCTGCCTCTTTGGAACTGACCGTTGAAATTCTGAATATTCTGCAGCATCCCTTGCAATCTCTTATATTCTTGTCCAGTCAGTTGACCACTGCTTTTTCCGCGTTCGATTCGCATTTGAAGCAACCGCTGATATGACACCAGGTCATCGGAAGAACCGAATTGAGCCTGCACACTGGCGCCTACTGACAATGCAAGTGACAACCCAACAAGGATTGAAGTAATTTTCGAAAATTGCATGAACGTTCCTCCCGTTGCATCTTGAGTCACTCGCAATCAAAATTCCAAAGCGATGATCGCTGCGATCGCGAATTATCTTCAAACTCGACATTCTACAGGTTCAGCATGGAATATTCTGCAATTAATAGCCATTTTTCCCTGGATTAATCTTCTCAGGTAATCGCATCAATCCGGCATCTGGACTTCTCCAGCGGGTCCTTGTTTCCGCTGTATGGTTATCCAACTATTTTTCCTTTTCAATTCGACTTGTTGCGCAACTTCCAACATACTGCTCTTTTCCTGGTCAGTGAGCCGTACTCTGGACACCGGCATTTTATCAGGTGTCACGGTCGCAGCATTGCCTGTGATAGCATCGTATATGGTAGCAGCCACGAGAAAGGCACCCGAGTCCTGCATATGATGTTTATCAACAGTCATCAATTGGATCTCCGGATGTGATTGCAGACAGAGGGCAACGCTAACTCCCGCTGGTGCATAAACTGATTCAGTCATGACAGCCAGTGCATGGTAAGCCCGAGTGATTATCGATTGCTTCGGTTGTTGATCGAGATCAGCCCATGTCTCGAATAGTACCGGAGTCGCCCCCGTGCTCTTAACCAGTTTCGAGTATTTTTCAACATACTCTTTCATGTCGCCAGCTCGAATGAATGCCGCTGCGCTCTGCTCTTGAAGTATTACGAATTCCCACTTCTGCTGCGTGATCAGCTCCTGAGCGATTCCGAGCTCCCAATGCTGCTTGAGCGAGTAATTTGGAAAAGCGATCTGCTTAACCGCCATCTGCTGGTGCGAGTCTTGCGCTTTGGCTATATCGACAAACTGCGCCGGAACCTTGCCACCGAATGTGAAGCTGTTACCAATGAATAAGACTCTAAGAGGGTTTGGTCCGGTCTCGTCGATGACAGTATGAACACCAAAGGAACGCAGACCCAGTGGGCTTCTGAGGAAGAAAATAAATGCGACAGCCGTTACCACAATACCGCCTGCAAACAGAACAGCACCGACAAAAAGTGTTTTCTTCTTCATGGCCATTCGAAGCAGCGCTCACGCATATCCAAGTTTCCACATGTTACCAGTTTAGCCTGGCGAATACTTTCAAAAATGTCGCCGGCAGAGCGCAAGAATAAACCTAAAAAGCAGGGGCTTCGAAATTCATAGGAATCACGAACCCGGTCTGAATCAATCAAACCGGGTTCTGCGAGATAATCGTATCTGTCGCCAAGTACTAGCGTTTGATCGGCAGTACGTGGATGGCTTTGATGACCAATTCGACTTCGTCACCTTCTTTCAAGCCCATTTCGGCAAGCGATTCGGTTGTAAGAACGGAAGCCATTTCGCCGGGATCTGTTACGTGGAACTTCACCAGCGACATGATGGCATCGCTCTGGATCGATTTCACTTTGGCTACTACCGCATTTCTGGCACCAACTTTAGCTGTCATGTTCAAAACTCCTTATCGGGGGGGGTAACGGGGATTCCTTCGTTCGTGGACAGGTCTTCGCCTTTAAATCGATCGGGAATGACCAATCAGGCTGAAAGTCTATACTGGCAGTACGCTGTGTTTCTTCTTGACGCTTTGTACACTCTTGGTAGCGTACGCGTTGAAGCGATCGATCAACTCATCTCTCAGCCTCGCCGGTAGTACCATATCATCGACTACCAATTCCGCAGCGAGTTTATAAATATTGACGTCTTCGCGATATTCGTTTCGCAATTTTTCCACGTAGGCTGCGCGTTCTGCCGGATCCGCAACCTCCTGGATCTTATTGAAGTACACTGCATTGACTGCCGCTTCCGGTCCCATCACAGCAATCCAGGCAGTGGGAAGGGCAAGACAAGCATCCGGTTCAAAAGCCGGACCGCACATGGCGTACAAACCGGCACCGTATGCCTTGCGAACCACAACTGAGATCTTCGGAACGTCTGCCGACGAAACCGCCGAGATCATTTTGGCACCGGCGCGAATGATACCGTCTCTTTCGACCTTGGTGCCGATCATGAATCCAGGAACGTCGGCAAGGAAGAGAAGTGGAATGTTGAACGCATTACACAGCCAAATAAAACGTGTTGCTTTGTCGGCTGAATCTACGAACAGCACGCCGCCTTTCACCTTCGGCTGATTGGCGATGATACCGATTGCACGTCCACCGATTCGGGCAAAACCTGTAATCATTTCCGGGGCAAAAAGCTTCTTCATCTCGAAGAACGAGCCCTTGTCGATCAAACGGTCTATCACCTGGAACATATCAAAAGGAATGTTTTCTTTCTCGGGAATTGCTTCCTGTAGCGTCTTCTCGAAAGTCTGCGGGTCTTCGGTTGCGATCTCAGGAACACGTTGGTCGCAGTTCGACGGCATGAAGCTGAGATATTTCTTGCAGAGCTCGATTGCCTCTTCTTCAGTTTGCACGAGAACATCGCCGCAACCGCTTACGGAGCAATGCATTTTCGCACCACCCATCTCTTCGAGAGTCACCTTCTCGCCTATCACCATCTCGGCCATTCGAGGCGAACCAAGATACATCGAG
>CAYTDR010000108.1:0-13212 GCA_964436185.1 uncultured Candidatus Obscuribacterales bacterium
GTTTTCCTCTTGCGAGGGTTTTCATCCGGGGGGCGCTTATAGCTCAGGAAGTAGTGTTTGAGCTGCTTGACGATGCCTTTGGGAATCTGGCTCACGTCCGTGAAGTCGCCGAAGCAGATGTCCTGGTCCTGGACGGCGATGATTTTGTCGTCCGCCTCACCTTTATCGACCATCCGCAGCCCGCCAATGGGGCGGACATTGGCGAAGAGTGCCCCGTGCAGCAGCGGTCGATAGGTCAAGACGCAGATGTCGAGCGGATCTCCGTCTCCCCTGACACGTTTCAGCCCCGTGGCCTTAGCGCAACGCGCGGCGACATGCTTGCCGCAGTAGGTCTGCGGAATCCAGCCGTAGAGCGTCGGACACTGCGAAGAGTAAATCTGGGGACGATCGACGGAGAGAATGCCGGCGTGCTTGTCTAGCTCTAGTTTGACACCAGAGAGAGGCACCATCTCGACATATGCGCGCACCACGTCCGGTGCACCCGGACCGGCAGACTCTGCATGCCACGGATGGGGCGTAAACATGGTGGAGAGAAGTTCTTTGAAGCCTTCGGGAGCTGGCATAGGCCTTTCCTTTTCGCGGTTGGAGGAGAATTGTTCAGCTCGTCACCTGATTGACTCCTGTGAAGAAATCAGTGAGCGCTTGGCTGTAGGTCAGTCGATCCGCTGGGCTCATGTAGCTGTGCCGGGAGTCCGGCAGAAGCACGAGCGTCTTCGGTTCCGCCGCGTGGTCGATCAAAGCCTGGGGATGGCTCATCGACAGCATTCGGTCTCCTTCTCCATGGATGATTAAGACCGGCACCCCGTACGCACAACGGAGGTTGGCTGCATTGTCGAGGTCAGGGAAGAGCCACTTCGGATACAGCCTCATCAGGAAGAGCTTCTCTTGAGCGGCGAGCCTCAAGCTGGCGAAAGCCGACTTGAGAATGATGCCACCAACTAGCCGATGGCGCATCACGTGCGTGGATGGAGAACCTCCCAGCGACTCTCCGTACAGAACCACGCTGGTACGAGATACTTCCAGGTCGTTGGTGAGGAAGTCGAAGGCGTCAAGCGCATCTTGATGGATGCGTGCGATGCTAGGGCGTCCGCTGCTGCCTCCGAATCCGGAATACTCGTAGATGAATACAGCAGCGCCGGCTTCGACGATGAGTTGAAGTGTCTCCGCTCTTCGTTCGATGTCACCGTCCTTGCCCATGCTGTACATGACGACCGGTTTCCCTTCCGGGTCACCGATGAGCGTGGCGCGCAGGCGATTGCCCTTTTGATTGGTAAAAAACAGCTCCCGGCACGGGATTCGTCGCGCCAGTCGCGCGAAGTCCGCCTGCGACCCCATCTCCTTGTGGGGATGAAATAGCATGGGGTGCCAGAGGCGTTCGAAAATTCGTGGCGAGGCTGCCAGATAAACTATCAGTAGCCCCGCTAACACAAAGGCGATGGTGCCGAACATGTGTTTCTCCTGAGAGGAAGAGAATGGTCGAACCGAGTGGGTAGCTGATGGCACCACTCAGTTCTTCAGGTGGCTGACGTCAGTCGTCAGCCGGGCTTGTTCTCGAACATGCTGAGCACGACCAGGACTGGCACCGCAAGGAGCAGCAGGCAGAGCGCGGCAAGCGGAAACGTGATAGCGCTGGCGATGACGGCGAAAATCGGCGACAAGATGACGTCGAGAACGCCTAGCGACTGGGTCCAGAGCCAGAGCAGCCAGACCACGAAAGTAAGCAGGTACGACGTCTGGAACAGCCGTGCGGCGACCCAGTCGTGGGTCAGTCGAAGGCGTTCGATCACACGGAATCGTTCGAGCATGTCTTCGATCCTTCCAGGCTCGAGCCTGGTCAAGTTGTGGCAGGGCCAGCAGTGAGTACCAGTGCCTCGGTGCTGGTGCTACCGGCCTCGTTCTTCCCGTCCTCGTTCTTGACGGCATCTTCCGGCTCGTAAATCTGAATCACGCCCATGAGCAGATTCTCAAACGCTCCTGTGGACGGCGATGCTGTGCCTGTTAACAAAAACCAGGCATGCTCTGCGGTTTGTGCCGAGAGCCGATATTCGCTCACCACTTCGTGGACGTATTCTCCGTGAGCAGCACGGAAGTCCTCGTCGTACTTGCGGAAGAGCTTGAAAATCTTCCGGTCGGTCATCCAGGATTTCACCCAGCCGCCCAGCATGGTGAAACCAATGGCGGTGGCGAGGGAGGAGAAGCTGGCACCGTTCTCAGTCGAGCCTAGCTTCTGAAACATCGGCAGGTCGACGAGAGCTTGGGCGAGCGCGAAAAGGAAACCACCGACGGCAAGCAGCTTGCCACCCTGGATGAGGAAGCCGCCCATGCCCTGCCCCTTGGAAAAACGTTTGACCGACGCCTCTTTCTCTTGCTTGGCGGCAGCCAGTTTTTCGTTGAGCGTCCGTTTGCGACGCAGAATTCCTTGGGCGAAGCTGTTAGCCGCCAGTCGCAGCGTCATCAGGTAGATGCGCTCCGGACCGTGGGGTGTGAAGCTCTCCGCCAGACCGTTGAATTCGTCGACTGCCTTGGCAGCCGACTTCCAACTCATCTTGGTCGGATCGAGGACTTCTGTGAGATACAGGTTATAGCCGACCTCGATAGCAACAATTGGTGTGACCGCCAAGATTCTCTTGTCGTCCACCGGATTGCGGCATTCAGTGATCATTTGTAGACCTCGTGAGACGAAGATATTGTCAGAGGTGCTTTCCGAGCGCCTCTGACAATTACGGAACCGTTTTCGTTGTCGGAAGCCTGATTAAGGGCTCGGTTCCAGTACTAAGAACTGATTGAGAAAACTGACAGTGGATGGTTACTTACTTGCCGGCACGCGTGCGCTTGCCCTTCTGTCCATGGATCACGTAGAACACCGCGCGCTTTTGCAGCTCGCGGGGCAGGCGCTGCCCGATGGTGGCACTCGTGACGGTGACAGTGATGCTCTTGGCGTAAATGCGAAACCCGCGCACACCGCGCTTGGGTAAGGCGTTTTCAATCAGGATTTCGTCCTTGAGCCGCTGTGCTTCTTCCAGCTTCATCTGGAATCTCCTTGTACGTGTGTTGAGAGAAAGTGGTTCAAGCGGTGGGCGTTCCGCCCGCAACATCGAGGATATCGCGACCATAGGCGACGCTATGATGCGTCGCCCTGGATGCGCTTCTTCGCTGACAATGTTGCTCGAATCAGGCGGTTGCGGCAGCGACCGGCGTTTTGGCCTGCCGGCGGTATGGCGACTCGATCAGGTCGGCGTCCCATCGCGGACCGGGTCGTAGACGGCGTCCTTCCTTGGTGAGGAAGTAGACGTCGCGCTCTTGGATGACCGTGGGAAGGGCTTCGCCGACTTCATCGCTGGTTACTGTGACCGTGATGGAGAAGGCGGTGTACTCGAAGCCGAGAACGCCCTTGGCAGGCAGTTTCTGACCAATGAGCTCTTGCTCGGTAGGTTGGACAGCCAGGTAGCTGTTGGCGATCGCCTTGCGGGCCAAGGCGTCGGCGGCGCGCCAGTCACCAGCTCGCGATAAGCGTTCCACCTGGGCGAATTGCCCGCTGGTCGCGTCCAGCAGCCCGTTGTGGATGTCCGATGGTTTTCGACCTGGAATCAAAGTTTCCACGGGCTTTTTCAGAGCAACGGGAGGCCGGTTGTTGGCGACGAATCGCTCTGCCCGAGCGAGGAAACGTTGTTTATCACCGAGCGTGGAAGGATACTGTCCAAGTTCCTTAGCGGCTTGTTGAATTTCGAACCATTCGAGCTCTCGAGGGTCGATCGTGCTCTTTGGCTTGGTGCTTGCGGAGCAGATAGCGACGACGAAGACGAAAAGTCCGATGGTCAAGCCGATGGCGAATACGATGCTCATTGTCAGGTCCTTGTGGGTTTTGTTTGCGCGGTCGCATAGCCGATATTCGGCTCGCGATTGATCCGAACATCCTTTCGGTTCGATGCGAACGTCTAGTTCGCACTTAGAACGAGTTGCGCCGAAAGGCAGCATCTCGCAAAAGCATTGTGCCGCGAAGCTGTTCAGCTTGCTGGCACAGAATTCGCTAAACTTCAGGAGCTGCGGAGATCAGGAGAAACAGCTATGGCTGTCTTGTGTTCTTCCTGGTTTGCGCTGCTGCGGGTTGAATAGGTGGTTGTGCTGACTTTGTTCTTGGATCGTGAATGGTGGTCTAATACTGCGCTGGTTGCCAGCCTCATGGCAACCAGCGCCGGTAAAATGGCTCTTATCCATGGTGGAGCTCGGGAACCAGAACCCCCCAGTGTGTGGGGAACGGCAGCGTTTCAATCGAGATTAGCAGCAGGAAACCTTAGACAACTCGTAGGTTTCGAGCTGCTGACAGAGCCAAATTTATTGATATTTCTGCCCACTCATTATTAGCTGAGCTTCATAGCTAAAGAAGCATTTGATCGAGACAGTTCGCTCTTTGAGAACTATCTTGATCATGATGTTAATGCGAGAAGAAGATTAAACCTGCGCTCTGGACTACGTATGGCTACGAACGCAAACCTAGGATATTGTTCATGCCTTTGTTAGAGTGAGTTCACTTACCTCGTGGTAATTAATGGACTCCACCGACCGACAGTTCTTCAATTGCTTCTCCGACCCGGCATCGCCTCGCTCTGGTTTTATAGACGAGTTCCTTGCCTCTCGTCCGGAGCAGACATTGCTAGGGACCGGTCTGGGCGCGGTTCATGATGTTATCAGTGCACCGCTCAACAGCGAGGACCGATTTGCTCGAGCCGCCAGCCATGACATGATCGCTCACTTTGTCGCAGATACGGTGGCCGTCGTGCCCAAGTACCGAGCGGTAACCGGCGGTCTCGTGCGTGCTACGATGCTCGCTAACCCGCATGTCTCGTTGGCCGACAACATGCCGTCTTTTGGACGCAACTTCGTTGAAGGAGCGGCGCTGAACTCAGTTGGCAGGATGATGCTGCCGGGCAGCCGTGTTCACAACGTGTCCACCGCTGCTTTCGGGAAAGGGATCATGGCGGAGGCTACCACTCAATTTTCCGTCGGTGTCGGATTTGGTGGCATTAAGGCGGGTTTCGATGAGCGCTCCTGGTTCGATCTCAATGGGCAGTTTTCGCTCATGTCCGGAGCCGAGTCGATAGTCAGAGCTGGTGCCATCGGTGGTGCTATAAACGTGCCGGCAGGACTTCTGGGAATGGGCGTAGCACGAGGATCGGCAGCCCTTTTAACCCGTGCAGAGATTTCGCAGACATCTGCCAGTTTGATTTCTGGTACTACATCCGGTTTCTCGAGTGGTCTTGTCTTCGGTGGCATTGACGCTCGAATGAGAGGGCTGAATGTGAATGAAACACTCGAACATATGTTTTATGGCGGTATGGCCGGAGCGGCCGGTGGCGCGTTCATCTCTTCTTTCGACCTGGGGCAGTTGCTTTCGCCTTACAGCCGAATGCGAGACGTCGGTCGGCGAGTACGGCAGGCAGAAAGCGTTCCGCCGGAAATCGTCGCTCAAGGACAACGTGCTGCCCACCGGCCTCTGGTAGAAGTCGAGGCGTCAGGCGCCCTGCGTGGGCCTCGCATGTTCGATGAGAGAGCTGGCCAGGAGCGGCTCTATGAATTGCTCAACATCGTTGAGCCGCGAGAAGTGCCGATTGCGGACTACACTGCCAGAGTAGGAGAGGGACGACGAAGCACATACCGTTTGCATGTACTGAAAGATGATGCTCCCACGACCTTCGGCTCCTGGGACGAGTTTTGCACGCATACCAGACCTAGAGATGTCCATGTCAGGGTGCACGAAGCAGAGGGGCACACCGCCAAGATCATAGTCAAGGAAAACTATGCACGCCTACAAGACCGGGTGCGATACGCGGAACAGGCAATTCCGTACGATAACCTGCATCCGGCGGCTCGCACTGAGATTTGCAACCAGTTGGAGACCTCAGGCGATCAGTTGGCGCTTTTGCAGAGATATTTGAATCCCAAGGATGCAGCCAGTACGTTGCCGGTCTTGAAGGCTCGCATGGAGTTGATTCGCAACAAAGTCGCGGGTACAGTGCTTATGCCGGAAGAGATTATCGCTGCACTGGACTCCTTGCCTAATCGACACCTGGTAAACAGAGTCGTGTTACTCGACGAGCCTAATCCTTCCGAGGCCTGGAGCCGGCTCAAGTTGCGCAACCCAAACCATGTCACCGCCGCCAGTGCCGCTACCGATGGAACTATAACCTTTTATCTGAGGCGTGGAGAACGGGTTGATACGCGCCTCCTGTTCGAGCGCATGAGGCACGAGTGGGCTCATCTCGCCGACTATGCGACTCCTGAGGAGTCGTCGCTGTTTTTTCTGGCCGCCAGAATCGACAAGCTTGGAAAAATAGCTTCGATGGACAACCAGCCTACGTAAGGGGCACAGACGGCGAGCCATTGCAGGAGCCATATTACGCTATCGAATATGCCACCAGGACCGAAGCCGAAAACTGGGCTGTGCACTTTGGTGAAGAACTGCTGGCGCCGTCGCCGGAGAACCTCGTTATATTGGGCGAAGAGGCTCCTTTGAGGACTGTGTTTATGGCTCGTGCTCTGTTCAAGCAGATGTCACGCACGCCCTCTGGTATGGGCAGCCCTAATGGACGGGAACTCGCTCATCGTCTGCGCTATGTAGAGGAGATGGTCATGCCGCGCGCCGTCAAACTTCTCGAGCAGCGCATCCACGCAGGTTCTCTGTCCGAACGCGCAATGGCTTGTGAGCTCATGGGTCACCTGGGCGTGCCAGAAGAGAACACATCCGTTCTTCGTCACATCTTGGGCGCCCGCCAGGCACGAGAGATTCCCACCGGAGATGGTCTCCTTCCCGTAACGGAGGGCTGGTATACCGGGCCGGACCGGAGATTCAAAGGACCGGACAGATATCGTCAGCGCACCATGGGTGACATCGCATTTGATGCCATGCTGCGAATGAGGGAACGCGGCGATCAGTTTGAATTTTTGCTCGCCGAAGGCAGACCGAGCTCCATCACTCGTGAGATTGCTCTTGCCAGGCTGGCATCATCGACCGATCCGCGAGCCCCCAGATATCACGACTTCTTGCAGCTGGCGGGCAATCCCAGAAGTGTATCGAACCTGAGCTCACTCATGAGCAAGATGCCTGATGCAAGAGGAGCTCAAATGGTATTCGAGGAGGCATTGACGCTTGGTGGTGATCGTCCTGAAGCCGTTCGCGACCTTTTGCGAGAGGCGATTTCGCAAGTTCCGTCTCTTAGGTCACGCGCACTGGATATGGTGTCCACTCATGTGATTGACCAGAATTTAGAGCGAGTTCTTTGGCGAGTAGCTAAATCTACATACGACAAAGCAGAGGCTTCCCGAGCCGCTAGCATTTTGGAAGGCGCGCGAACAAATGGAATCGTAGACCAGATCAGTACAATGGCAATGAGCGGAGAGGCGGGCCATCAGCAAGCTCTGGACATGGCTGCTGGATTGAATGACTACAGAGTGATCAGACCGTTGATTCAGATCGCCGCAGAAGGCACGCCTCCCACGTCAGCTCGCTCTGCCGAAATCTTGCGAGGATTCAGCCCAACAGTAGTTAGATACTATGTTCGTGAATTGATGCGGGGACAGGTGATCTCCCCAACACAAGGCGAAAGGGTCCTGACCGCCGCGCTTCCCGAAAACAACGCCACCACCCAACGGTAGAACGCTAAACAAGCCAACGGTGCATTCAAAAGAATGCGCGATGAACAGGTAGGGGCGCCGCATTAGGATACTCCTGGTAGTATCTAACGGCGACGCCCCAACAATGTATAAGAAGCGACACGAGTTGCATGGCAGTGGCGACGCCGTGCATCGCCCGCGGTGCGTCATCATAAAAACTACTGGATGTTTTTATTTTATTCGCCTCTCCATGGACAAACTAGTGAATATAGTAAGGGCGAAACCGAGTCCCGGAGTAAGCTGGTCAGGTTCCTGTCAGGTGGGGGTCAAGACCGCGTCGGTTGGCTTGCAATAAGCTTTTGCTTAGCACTCGCAGACAAGTGGTTTACTAAATCGAAACGGATAGCAGCAAGGGGCGCCGTCAACGCCCGCGCAGCGGTAGTAAAGAAAAGACAAAGTTAAACAAGGGAAAATGCGATGAACGGGACTGTTAACACAGTTCCGTTTCATTATGCAGTCGACTACGGATGGAACAGTTGGAATAGTTTGTCCTTGCTGAATTTCAAGCGAATCGGACGACCGTGCGGACAGGTATCGTTTCGTTCCGTTTTCAACCAGGCGCTGACCAGTCTCAATATGTCATTTTCGCTCAGATGCATGCCGTTCTTAATCGCTGATTGACAGGCAAGAGACTTCGTCGCCTCCAGAGCAAAATTTGTCTGGTTGGATTGAGACACCTCATCAAGCATAGTTTGAATTATGGAGGCATAGTCATGATGAGCCAGTTGCAGAGGCACTTGCGTGCAGCAAATCTCATCTCCTTCGTCTTCGAAGTCGAAGCCGAGCATCTGCAGGGAGGCGCGGCATTCTTTAAGTGTCTCCACCTGGCTAGCAGTCAAGCTCAAAGGCGCTGAGATGATGAGCGTTTGCGCGTAATCGGAGATCTGTCCGGGAATGTTTTGTCCCGAGAGAATCCGCTCGTAGAGATAGCGTTCATGTGCAATGTGCTGTTCGACAATCTCGATTCCGTCCGGTGTTTCGAACAGAAAATAGGTGTTGTGAATGTAACCGGCCAGTCGCCAACCTATAGGCAAGGAGACCTCAGCTTCCAGATCTTGCGAGGAGAAATAGCCAGGTGCATCGGTTGCTTTGGGGGTGTCTTCCAGCTTTGGCTGAAAGCTGATGTCGCGGGAGAAAGTGAGCTGCTGATCTTGAGGGCGGAACGTCGCCGGCGCGGGCACTGGGTCGGGAGGTTTTTCGCTGGGAGTGGCGTAGTGAAAATGCTCTTCTTTTACTGAGCCGATGTCGAGCGAAAGTTGCTGCTGCTCCTCGACGACGGGAGGGGCTGCCGGGTCAAGCGAAAACCTGGTGTCCAGTGCCAACACCGTCTCTACTTGCGTGAATTGATGCTCGTCTCCGGGAGGGTTGAAGGCCAGGGAGTCGCTGCTTTCTGGCTTCTCTACGGCAGGGGGGAGAAACGATCGCGTTTGCGAATGGGACGGCGCGAAGGTGGCGGTGGTATCATCGCCGGTGCTGGCGAAATTGCTTCCTCCGGGAAGGCTTCTTATCAAATCACTGCGTGGTTGGCGCAGCGCATTTCCGATGGTTCGATGAAGAGCCATATAAACATTGTTGCCACTGGCGTACTTGATCTCTTTCTTGGTCGGATGAATGTTCACATCCACCTGTGCCGGATCTATCCCGATAATCACTACGGCAAACGGACTTTTGCCGCGCGGAATGAGGTCCGAGTAAGCATAGTCGAGAGCTCGATAAGTAAGTGGGCAGCGAACAGGCCGATTGTTCACCACCGTCAAGATTCCCTTGCGGTCGCCGCGGAAATGGGTCGGTCGAGCAACCAATCCGGTAACCTTCATGCCGGATTCGAAATCTTCACCGGAAAACTCGATTAAGGACTCTTTGCCCGAGAACAGCTTGGATTCGATTGCTGCTTGTTTGATGCTGCCTGAGCCGGTCGTTTTGAAACTGGAGCTGCTGTCTTTTTTCAACTCCACCATAACAGCAGGGTTGGCGACCGCCAGGCTCTGCACGATCTCCTGAATATGGGCAAACTCAGTGCTGGCGCTCTTGAGAAACTTCAATCTGGCAGGCACGTTGTAAAACAGATCTCTGACATCCATTATTGTGCCAACGGAACAACCGGTCTCGACAGCAGAGATCTCGCCGCTATGCACTTCTACTCTAGTGCCGGCTTCCATTTCTCTGGTTCTTGTAGTGCAGCTGAACTTGGAAATGGAGGCGATGCTGGGCAGTGCTTCGCCTCGAAAGCCCAGAGTGGCTAGATGTTGCAAGTCGTCGGCGCAGCTGATCTTGGATGTGGCGTGCCGTTGAAATGCGAGCACGGCATCCTCGGCTAACATTCCGCAGCCGTCATCGGCGACGCGGATGTCTCGACTGGCGTTCGACACCGTGATTTCGATGTGTGTCGCCCCAGCATCGATGGCATTTTCGAGCAGCTCTTTGACAACGGATGATGGGCGCTCGACTACCTCTCCAGCTGCAATCTGGCTGGCTATGTGGTCTGGAAGAACCGCTACTTTAGGCATTTGCCTCTAACCAATAATCGCTACACATCAAGTGTACTCAACGGATCGGAGGAATGACGGCAAATGAAAAGAAGTTCAACGTCAGGCTCCCTTAATTAGGATAGTGATGGAGAGCATTTTGTTATCACTCGCGTTCGACGCCCTCGATCAAATGGATGATATCGTCCATGATACCAGCCACCAATCCCTCGACGATCACTTCTCCTTTTTCCAGAGTCGCTAAAGTCGGATCACCCCAGGCGCCGGTAGGAGAATAGACGACGTTCGATCCCTCGGTGCGTGAAAGTGGACCATCTCCGCCGCCGCTATAGTCTTTGACAGCTTTGCTCATGTCTACTGTGTGAGGCGCAATATAGAGCATCATGGATGTCTCGGCTTCGTCTGCATGAGTGCCGCCCTCCTGCTCGAGCAGAGGCGCCAGTTTGTCGCCATGTATTTTGCGCGCGTCGGTGTACGAGAGTGTCACGCCCTCTTTGGCGAGATGCTCCCTGGCAGCGGAAAGCGGTCTGATGGTTGAGATGCCGGTGTTGAGAACATAAAACTGACGAGGTCCGAAACGGGCGAGGCTCGAGCAGATGTCGATCACCAGATCGCGTGCGGTTTCGCTCCGCAGTGAGACGCTGCCCGGATAATCGATCATTGCAGGATAGAAACTGTAGTTTATTGTGGGCGCGATAACGACGGGAAGCTTTTGTTCAACGCGTTGCTTCAAGTATTCCGCAATCAGCCAGTCGTTGTTGAGCTTGAGATGCAATCCATGTTCTTTGCATTGTGCTCCTAGTGGAATTACGACTACCCTCTTCGAGGTGAGAACGGTTTCAGCCTCTTCCCAGGTAAGGCCTTCTAGAAGGATGCCGGGATTATTTGAAGATTCTGTCATATCACAATTGCCATCCACGTTAGCGCAACAAACACCTACGTTCCCCATGGAGAGAGGGTTCTCGCTAGCCTAATGTTACGCGTTTGATTAAATGCGGTTGACAGGCAAATGACTGCACAGGTGAGACGTCCTTTTGATCGTAATTGGCGAGAACGCAGCTGATTTAAGGTTGAACCCGTTTTGTTGCAGTCTCCAAATCTAAAAATTCTCGGATGGTTGAACCGCTAGTGATACCAATTAATGCGTGCGATTAACAATATCTCCAAGAAGAGTTCGTAATCGCGGCAGGAATTGGTTGCGATGTAGAGCCCCATTTCAATAGGTTTCATACGCTTTCTGTATCCACTTTTCCTCTTGTGAACACCCTGCCGACATCGAACTAACCCGATCCCCATCATCTAGACACGCACTTCAGGGTGTGTCACGGAGCAGCGGATACATAGGAATGGTGCAACGGCGTCCACCAAGTAAGAAATGACGCCTTCTGAACAATATCCCCAGTGTCGAGGGCACCCTCGATATGAGGGGACGACTCTAATAGGAAGCAAGAAATGCAAAGAAACCGCACATCTCAACGCGTCGGCTTCGGTTTCGCTGCCCTTCTGGCAGTGGTCTTCTGCGCGCAGGCACCCCTCAGCGCCCTCGCCGCAGACCCCACTCCGCAAGCGGCCAATTTCGTCGAGACCAAGTCGGCGGGTTCCGTCGATGTGACCGTTTACGGCAATAGCTTCGCCCAGGTGGAGGAGACCCGTCAGGTTGCCCTTCAGGCTGGCCGCAACCGCATTCAGCTCAACGGCATCGCTGCCCAGTACCGTCCCGACAGCCTCCGGGTGGTCGGCGTCAGCGGGCCCGGCAAGTGGACCTACAAGACCGCCACTTACCAGAGCGCCAACCTAACGTGGGAGCAGATCCTCACCGACTCCGTCGGCGAGAAGATCACTGCCACGATCGGCTCCGGTGCCAATGCCAAGGACGTGACCGGCACTCTCCTGTCCGTCAACGGTGGGGGTATCGTGCTTCAGGGCGACGATGGCAAGACCTATCTCACCACCGGTGCGGGCGTCTCTCTCTCGAAGCTGCCGGCTGGTCTGTCCAACACCGCTGCCCTCGTGGTCGAATGTGAAGTCTCCGTGGCTGGCACGTACAACGTCAACTTCCTCTACGAAACCGGCGGAGTGGTCTGGGCGGCCAAGCACTCGGTCACTTACGATGACGTCAAGCAGAAGCTGGAGAGCTTCGAGACGACCGTCAATGTGATCAACCAGTCCGGGACGTCGTTCGACAACGCCACGCTTTGGTTGCTCTCCGGCAACGTCAACGAGGCTCGCACCAAGGGTGGCTTCCGCACGGCGAGCGCCGACTACAACTCCGAGGCTGCCGTCGTCGGCAGCAGCGCGGTTCAATCGGTCGGCGAGCGTAAGGTCTACAAGATCTCCGAGAAGATCTCTCTGGCGAACGGCCAGTCGCGTCAGATCCCCCTCTTCAGCGCCGTTGATGTGCCCGTGGTCCGTGAGTACTACGTGTCGGCCGACAGCGCCCTTGGCGCCGAGGGTCTCGTCCCGGTGGGCGTGCGCCTGAAGCTGAAGAACTGCAAGGAAAGCCATCTGGGCACTCCTCTGCCCGGCGGCACGGTGAAGGTCTACCAGCGCAACTCCGATAAGAAGTTGCAGCTGACCGACAACGCCAACTTGAAGGAAGTGGCTCGTGACGAGGCCTTTACGCTTGTCCTCGGCAGCTCCAGCGATATCAAGGCCGAGAACAAGGTGACCAAGTCCGTCAAGGTCCCTGGCCCCGCGTCGACCAACCCGAACGTGCCTCAGACCGAGTGGCAGGACAACACCTATGAGGTGAAGGCCCACAACTTCAAGGAAAAGACCGACGTGGAAGTGATCGTCGAGGTGACGTTGCCCGCCGACCAGCAAAACGTCGCGCCCTTGACTCGCGAGAGCGCCACTCTGGGTACGGCCAAGCTCAACGTGACCGCCGGCAAGAACTCGACCGTCACTTACACCCTGCGCCAACGCCGCTACTAAGGCGCAGCGTCCGTTCTCGCGGGTCGGCGCGGGGGAGCAGCAATCCCCTATGCGTCCGTCCGCCGGCACCCCCCCCAATCACAGCTGTGATGATTGAAGGGCGTTAGCTCAAGGCGGCGAAACG
>CAYTDR010000109.1:0-13135 GCA_964436185.1 uncultured Candidatus Obscuribacterales bacterium
ATTTTGACCGCGCGCGCTCAGGCATTCCCGGCACCAGCAGCAGTCGACGTCGAAGAAGGGGCTTCGTGCCAGAACGAGTGCGTTCCCGTTGACCACCAAACGCAGAACGGCATGTGCGAGTCGGAGCGTGACCGATTCTTCAAGCGATATCTGGGTGGCAAAACCAGGCCGGTTCTGGCCGGTTATCATCCTGTACCTACCGTGTTCGCACGCTCGGAAAAAGGTAGGACCGCGTTTCAAGATGCGTGGAACAAGCATGTAAGCCCAGGTTCTCTCGTTCAAACCGAATCAGAGCCAGCAAAGCTGAACGCTAAACGTTTAGCAGGTCCTGTTCTTTCGCAACGACTACTCTGGGAATAGCGCGCTATTAAGCTGGTGCCCGAGATTAACTGCTGCCATACGTCTGTATGGAAGCGTCAATATTGCTGCACACCAAGGGTGGTTGCAGCGTCGGAAGCAGGGATAAGCGAGGGTTTTGTACGATATAGCCGAAGTTGGGTATAACCAATATCGGAGGTTATCGGCTATGATATAGAAATAGCCTCAAAACATGCTCGTATCTAGACGCTGACGTAATTCAATAAAACATGCAAGATTTTGAAACTCTAAACTTCGCCTCGCCAATCAAAGAGTACAAGCCTGGTGACATCATGAGATGTCGGATTATTGGCAAACAGGCCGGAGGTTTTAATCTCGTTCTTCCTGATTCCGATATCCGCGAGGCGTTCCTGCCTACTTCGGTGCAGTTGGTACTTGGTGATTATGTCGAGGTGTTTTTCGTTTGCACTGATGGAAAGAGAATCTTCCTTTCCATGACAGAAGAAGAGTTCCGCAAGCGAATGCAACTGCGCGCTGAGAAACTCGATCAATATCCATCCTGAACAGGAGTAATCCAGGAAGGATAGCAATTAGACTCCTTCAATGGACTGCAGTTCATATCCTGAGAGATAGACGCGCACAGCGATGGCAAGCTTTTCCTGCAATTGGATCATCCGGGTATTGCACAGATTTCGAGCCGGCAGTCAGCTCGGACCGCTGCGCATTTGCTGGACTATGGCGTTTAGATTCTCAATCTTATTCTATTCATATATGTGGTCAGCGTACCGTTCCCTGAGTTCTAGAATCAGTTTTTAGTTGGACGGTGATGCCGTATACGATGCAGAAATGGTGGCGGATATGGTGTCAAGCGTTTTTCAAAAAATGCTTGCGCTTGATTGCTGGAGTCTGAGAAGAAGTGTTGGGTATAACCTATGAAGACTGTTCCTGCAGGCTGCGAATGCTTTGGATATGATTAGTGCAGCGGTGGACTGTTTAGATGGTTCTCAAGAAGAGTCGTGTCAGTCCGAACAGAACTTTGTGTTCAATATCACAGGTGTTCCGTACCGTACTGGGGTGCACCATAAGTGGTATCACTCTCGTGCGAGCAGTGCCAAAATAGATTTAACCTAACTGGACAGGAATGCTCCACTGTGGTATAGTTGAAGTACGGGGATGTATTCGCCTTATTGGTTGAGATAAGTGTTCGGCGAATGGCTTGACGAGTCGTATTCTGAGCAACAGATTCCACTGTTGATAGACGATAGGCATATCTGGGACTGTGTCTATTCATCGCGAAGAGGATAACGTGTGTCTGCATGCTCGATAGTCTTGTGTGAGTACTTATGATTTTGGCTTTGGTTCGTTGGACATGGTTGTGCGAGATCTCCTTTGAACGGAAACTCTACGACGATGTTTGATGATTGTTTATGCTGATGAACGCTGGTACGAATCAGCGTGTCAATTCAGCTTGATCCTGTTCAAGAACGAGTTAACTGGATGTTGATCTAATGCGAGGAATGTATGCAGGGTGACAGTAAAATTTTCGGCGTGATTCGAGAGTGCCATGGTGCTTTGTCATGGTTGCGGACAGAGGAAGGAATCGAAGAGAAGCGGGCTCCGGAAGAGCACAGAGACTACCTGAAACAGCTCGAAAAACTTGGAATCGTTTATAAGCGCAACGGACGTAGCCTGGGAATCCGCTGGCAACGTTTGCGCAAACTAATTGAGCGTTCGCAAAGAGGTGGCAGTGTGCCCTTCGAGCCAGACGACGTTCTCAAATTCTTTGCGCTGGTCGCGAACTAAATCAGTTCTCAGCAGTTTTAAACACAGGGGCGTAGTACAGATGACGAGTGGCGCGAGAGCTGTTCGAGCTTAGGCTCAACACCTTTCAAGCGTTACTGAGATTTGTATTTCGCTCCTTTTGATTTCTTCTATGTCGCGAGCCTGTCGGCGTCACGAGTTTGAGCCTTCTTGGTGTTGTGAGCTTTGCTCTAGCAGTCATTTTGCCTGAGATCGAAGTAGCTGGTGTCTACTTGAATGCGATGTGTCTCGTTCGTGCCGGCAAGGCAGATTGTCGGATTATCCAGGAGTTCGAGACGACTAAGCAGTAGATGCGTGTGGCGGATTTGATGTTGGTCCGATCCGGTACTTGAGAATTGCATATTCAAAAAGAAACGCAGACGAAGAAAATTCGCCTGCGTTTTTCAAAAGGAAAAAATCTACTTGAGATTGCTTCTCAACAAGACGCCGGATAGAAGTTCGTACGCTTCATCATCGAACTCGTTGTTTTTTAGAGCTCTATCGAGAAACTCGCGTTCTTCCTGTGATACTTTTCCATCAGCCATAATGAGTTCTCTTATGACTTTGGCTTCGAATTTTGAGATTTTTCCATCATCACTGAGGCACTCTTTTAGTGCAGCATCCAACGACCGATTACTCACTTTACAACTCCTCTTCACTGTTGCATCTGACTTATGATTATACTTTAGTCTAAGATGGATGTCACTTTTGGTCAGCGTGAAGGTATGAAGGACATTTCATGGAAATCTCCCCAGTTGAATTGAAAAAACGGTTGGATAACGGCGACAATGTTGTTATGGTCGATATTAGAAGACCTCATGAACTCTATATTGCTAGCCTCGAGAACACTCTCCATATCCCGATGGAAGAGTTGGAGAGTCATATCAAGGAGCTCAGAGAGCTGGAGGATCAATCGAAAGACATCGTATTGATCTGCCGAACCGGTCAAAGAAGCTTGCATTGTACGAGGGCGTTGATAAACGCCGGATTCAAGCGCGTGTTCAATCTGACTGGTGGCTTGCATGCTTGGTCCGATGATGTGGATCCGTCGATAATGAAGTATTGAGGTTGGCAGACTACCAGGTCGCAGCGTTTCTCAAGCCCTCGCTGATCTGTCTATGGTGATGGAACCCGGCTTCTCACCTGCCTTTTCATGATGTTATGGTGTTCCTTGTGGACGGCGGGGACAGACAATACGGTTCATCTGCCGAGCCATGATTGCTATCGTCATTCAACAGTAAAAGGTAAACAGCTTGCCTTCATGTATTGCCTAGTGCACTGCATGTGATACCAGATTCGACAGCAGAGGGTAGTTCGAATACTGCTACCTGCTCTCGTACTTCTCGTCAGTGTTGTGAATGCCAGTCAGAAAGCGCATTGTGTCGGTATATCCGATCGACGCAATGTCTTCATTCGGTCTATCGCCTGATGAAGTCTATTTATGGAACGGTGATGATTCCGGATTTGTCGATCTCGATCGTGACCGACCTGCTCGAGCCCGAGACAATAAACGAGGAGGGTTTTTCAGGCGCACCAGTCTCTGTAAAAGTGACACTGCCGACGACGGACACTCCTTCAGGCAGAATAATCACTTCGTGAACTTCGCGCACCGGAAAGCCGTAGCTGATGACATAGGAATAGAGACTGGTTCCTCTGAGTGTCGAGCCTGACAGCTCGACTGATTCTTCTTGTTCTGCCATCTCCCTTGCTCTGTGCAGATCGTGCACCAGCTCTCGACTGAGATTTACGACCAGAAGCTGTCCTTGTGTGTAGTCGACCACCCGAATTGCGAACAGCGGCACCAGGACGAACATCGCAACAAACATGATTGATTCGAGCTTACGGATGTTCGCCCAATTGAATTGCTTCGAAGGAGGTTTTGGACCTTTTATTTCCGGCTTATCGGTTGAGCTGTTCGAGTTGTTCATGATGAAGCTGTCGAGTCCTGCTTGTAACCTTGCCGGTAGTTTAGTTCCATGAAACACAGCTCAACAAGAGCGTCTATCAGCTATCGGATCGATATGCGGCGTTCGCAATTCTCGAAAACAAGCTCGACTTCGTAGTAAGAGACTGCTCCATTTTAGAAGATCACTATAGTTTTAACACAGGATCTAAATTTGACGAGTCAGTATAAGACACCGTCAACTTTGCTGCACACTGAGCTACGTTGTCAGGCCGTTTCGATCTGCGAGACTGCTTCCAGACCAAGTTCCTCAATCATACGTTCTCGCATGACGAACTTTCGAATCTTGCCTGTCACTGTCATTGGAAACTCGTCGACAATCCGGATGTGCTTCGGCACTTTGAAGTAAGCGATTTTTTCTTTCAGCCAGGAGCGAATCTCATCGGGTTCAACCGAGTGCCCCTTCTTCAATTGCACCCACATTGCTACTTCTTCGCCGAGTTGTCTGTCGGGGATGCCGAAGACCTGGGCTTGTGAGATGTTCGGGTGGGTGTGAGCGACTTCTTCAATCTCTCTAGGATAAACGTTCTCGCCACCACGCAGAATCATATCTTTCTTTCTGCCTGTGATGTTGATGTAGCCTTCGTCATTCATGACACCGAGATCGCCTGAATGGAGCCATCTTGCGTTGTCTATAGTTTCATTGGTGGATTCCGGATTGTTCCAGTAGCGCAGCATGACGTTGTGACCGCGGCAGCATATCTCGCCTTGTGCTCCTCTGGGAAGAACCGCACCAGACTCAGGATCGACAATCTTCAGTTCTATTCCCGGGATTGCACGACCAACTGTAGTGGCGCGAATTTCGAGCGAGTCTGCCACCGTCGTACAGGTCATGAGCGGGGCGCTTTCAGTCAAACCATACAATATGACGACGTTTTCCATGTTCATTTCACTGGACACTCGTCTCATCAGTTGCACCGGGCATGGTGCACCAGCCATAAAACCACCCTTCAAACTAGACAGATCGAAGTTGGTGAACTCGGATGATTCGAGCTGTGCGATGAACATTGTAGGAACGCCGGAGATGTGAGTGCATTTCTCGTCCTGACATGCCTTCAATGCTGGTAGCTCTTGGAAGTATGCGCTTGGAATGACGACGGCAGCTCCAACCGACAAAGCGGCGAGGGCAGAGCTGATCATGCCTCCACAATGGTAGAAAGGCATAGGAATGCAGAATCTGCTGCTATCGTCGATTTTCATCGCTACAGCAGCCAGGTAGCCGTTGTTTATAAGGTTGTGGTGGCTGAGGGTGACACCTTTCGGATAGCCCGTCGTGCCGGACGTGTACTGAATGTTTACTGCATCATCGAATTGAACTTTGCCGGCTCTCTCGGCAAGCTGGGAGTCATCTGCTCGCGCTTCGGCAAGGAATCGGGAGAACTCCGAGATTCGAGCTCCGTCCTTGTTCAGGAGCTGACGTGCGGCGTCATCCAGCTCGCCTATCAGAACGAGTTGTTCGAGCGAAGGCACTTTCGATTCCGCCTCCGACCGGCAGAACAGATTGCCGGCGAGCTCCTCGAGCATGGCGAGGTAGTTGCTGGCGCGGTTCTGCTGAATGGTGAAGAGCAGTTTCAAACCGGATTGGTTGAGAGCGTACTCTAACTCGAAGGTTCTATAACCAGGATTGATATTGACCAGAATGGCGCCGACTTTCGCTACAGCTTGAAAGATGACGAACCATTCGTAGTTGTTCGTAGACCAAATTCCTACCCTGTCTCCACGCTCGATGCCGGCGTCCAAGAGTCGCTTAGCTAGTTGGTCAGCTTTAGCGATCAGCTCTCCGTAAGAGAGTCTGACACCCTGCTCCAGGCTGACAACGCATTCCTGGTCCAGTCGGTCCTGAGCGATAAACTCGAGATGATCATGGACTGTCCTGCCGATCAGAGGTTCAGCCAACAAGCCTTGATAATAGCTGGGATATATTTGTCCGATTGAAACAGCAGGCGTCAACAGCTCCGCCTGTTCGTCGGGTTTCTTCAATATTGTAGTCACGTCGATCTTATGGTTCGGTCAAACTTACATTGGGAGGACGTCAGATCCGCCAAGAATCAGGATTTTATCCTGTTGTCGATCTTTCTCGACCATCCTATCCGGGATCGAGGGAAGCATACGATGATGTCTATCCTTCTTCTGAGCGGCTTTTTGAGCAGCCTTCAGATAATTTGTTCCCTTGACCGAAGAACCGATTGAGACCGGTCCGACTGCGTTAAGCGCGATGATTGTCGGCTTTGTTTCAACTCTAGAGGATGACTCCGCGATGGCGTCGTTATATGATAGTGCCGACTGAGTAGTGGCGAAAATTGCAAGAGTTAAAACGCCGAAGGTTGATGATTTCAGCATATTGGCCCCATAAGCCTTTGACAGGAAGGAAAGTATAACCTCTCGGTAGCAGTTGGAAAGCTTTCTTGCAATGGTTTAAGATTTCAATATAAGCTCTTCCTTACTAGCTGACGGTTCGCACCATCGAGATGAAGCAATTTTTATCCCTCACCTTGCCAATAGCACAGCCTCAAAGTTGTCATGCTGTCGTGGTTTTGATGTGCCTTCTGTTTGTTAACTCGAGCTCGCCTGTTTGCGCTATGGAAGCATCTCCCAGCGACAGGATGGAGATTCGCGACCATGTAAACAAAGGAAACATGCTCCTGGGTAGAAGGCGCTTCCAGGAAGCGATTACCGAGTACGAGTCCGCCCTCAGAATCGATCCCGACAATCAGGTTGCTAAAGACAATATAGTACTTTCGCACAATAACTGGGGCAGTTATCTCTACTCTCTCAGACGATATAAAGAAGCGAAAACACAGTGGACGACGGCGTTTTCATTAAATCCGCACGACGCTCGAGTCAAACACAACCTTCAACTTCTAGAAGAACATTTGCGTCGCTCCGGCCTTGCAGAAGAAGAAATGGACGGCGAAAATCCCGATGAGAAGGAGAAGACAAAGGAACAATCCTCCGGTCCTGTTGATTGGAATAAGCTCAAAGCAGAAAAAATAGCGATTCAGCAGGCTGAGATCGATAAGAAGCGAGCCGAGATCGAGCGGGCTCAACAACGAGCGCAAGCTGAGATCGATAACGCTCAAGGGATGGTGAAGGCCAAGAGTCTGGACGGAACTTCGTCAAGTTCCAGTGATGTGGAGACATTGCCGGCTGGATCTGGGGCATCGCTTTTACCGTCCGGTTCTGGCGCGACGATTTTGTCGACTGGTTCCGGAGCATCAGGATCCGGTGCCACGCTCTTACCATCAGGATCGAGTTCCGGAGCGACAATTTTATCTTCGGGTTCGGGTGCGACGATATTGCCATCCGGTTCCGGTGCGGCGATTGTGAACTCAGGTGAATCAAGTCCTGAAGGCTCAGGTGCTCAAATTCTGACCAAAGGCTCAGGTAGGACTCTTTTGCAAGCGAGCAGTTCGGATAATTCTTATGCTTCCGAAACGCTTCCTGAAGGTTCAGGAGCCTCTCTCTTGCCGTCAGGCGGAGGGTCCGGAGCAGTTATTGTGCGCTCGGGTTCTTCCAGTCAAAGACCCCAAGCGACTCCTGCCGATTCTTCATCCTCTTCCAACCCTGACAACATCGCCACGAGCGCCGTGATCGTTTCCCGTTCGTCTCCGGCTCCTGTTTCGAGCACCACTAATGGTGAGGGGATATCTTCTTACACCTCCGGATATTCGAGTTCCGTTCCCGGAGCCAAAATCGTGGGGAGCAGCAGTGCTCTAGCCGTTCGTTCCAATCCACCGGACGAAACTCAGCAAGACGGATTCACAGCCGTCCGGCAGCAGAACATCGTCAATCAGCAATCACCGTCAATCTCTAATAGTGCAAATACTTCACAATCTGCTTCAGAGACCGAACGAACCTCCCCGAAAAGTCCGGTATTCTTCGCCTCCAAGGAGAAGTCCAAGAACTCTCGCCGAGACAAGATAGATTCCACCGAGCAAACAGAGAAGTTTGCTGCTCAGGCAGGTCCGTCTGCCGATGACAAGGAAGTTGCCGGACCAGACTCTGACACGGTAGAAGAACAGCTCGAAGAGATGGAGCAGAAGGTCTATGGCAAGTCCAGCAAGGGCAAACCGATCTTGAAACGGCTCGAGAAGCTCGAAATGGATACGTCGGGCAAACGTGGTGAAGGCTCGGTCAAGGATAGGTTGAGTAAGCTCAAGGATGTTTACGGACTGTAATCGATTTAGGGATGAGCGCTCAGCTCAAACGCCATTGACGAAGCTTCTTCATGCAAATTTTTCAGCGATACTCCTGGCCGTTCAACTCGATGAAGCCGCCCTGGTGCTTTGAACTGGTGCTGTGGTGTGTGTAGTGAATCACACCTCCGCGTTCATTCCACACATACTCACCCTGAATCCGGACCATATCGCCCGCTTTGATCGGCACATACTCTGCTAAGTCAATGTTGTGAGCGACGAGCACCGTCGTTCCATTGGACAGTGAGAGAAGGAATCGTTGATGAGGATTGCCTTTCCTGTCGTCCGGCAAGGTTTTCAGAACTCTTGCCGTCAAACTGACCATAACGTTTCTGTCACGATGCTCCTGAGCATTAACGACGGACCCGTCGTCACCACCCACGTTGATTGGTGTAACGCCACCGTAATTGGAGGTAATGTCTTGGATGCCGGTTGTATTCGGGCTTTGGCTGCCAGAACCCAGCTTCCCTCGGGCAAAATTGCCGACCCGACCGGCAAAACTGTTCGGGTCGGACAGCAGCGAACAACCTGATGAGAAGAGGAGAAACCCGATCGTTACTAGAATGTAGCTATGATGCATATACCTATGAGACACAAAAGCGTCCTCCTCTATGAGAGATTTTTCCGGCTCGACACCGAAAATCGAACAAAAGCCTCATTAGAAGCCGCGCCGCAGTAAAAATGCGCATTGATAGGGGGTTCTGCGTGGTATAAAGTGATTGCATGCTCATATACAGTGTAAGTGTTTTTTCGAAGCAATGTGACCCAGAGAGCAAGGCGATATGCAAGCGACAGTTTATCTGACCGGAGATTCCGTTAGCGTGCATGAGTTCATGGGCGATCCCCAGGGACCTGATTGGCGCTCCTCTGCCATGGTCAAACTGCAGAAATATGGATTGAAGGTAGTCAATCCATTAGAACTTGCCTGGACGCCGGCGGATTGCACCGAGGCGATCGAGATCTCCGATTCGGCTGACAAGCGGGTCCGTCGAGCCCTCGACCTCATTGATGAATGCGATGCACTGATTGCCAACCTGGAACAGTCCACATACGGTACTGCAATGGAGATCTTCTACGCGCATAGGCGAGGGAAGATGGTTACGGTTATAGGTCCATCTCCATATAGTCCCTGGGTGGTAACTCATTCACAAGCCCGATTCGGCGATCTAAACAGAGCGATCGACTTCATTATCGACAAGTATCCTAACACCGCCCCATTGAGCTGGGCGTTGCAGTATGAGGCACAGCTGTCCGAGCGTTACGAGCAGATACCGCCTGCAGGAGAGCCGGACTATAAGTTTTTGGGCGGATGTCTGCCAGTTCTTACGCTTGCACCACATGCGACAGCCTATTGGAGAGAAGGCGAGTTTTATGAACAAGACACCTTTTCTGGTGCTCTGGCCTCGATGATGAACCGCACAACCGGCTGTCACTCGATGCTTACCAATTATTGTTGCGTAGCGGACCCCTGTTGGTATTTGCAAACCCCGTTCCGGCGAGCGATGACAGATGTTATTCACGCAGGAAAAATCGGGTATGCGCTATTCATACTGGGAAGCTCGTGGCAGGAAGCGCCGGGGCTGCAGGTATCGTATTACGGTCCGAACGATGAGCCGTTCAGCCAGTATGTTCAACTGCTCAAAACTACTTTGTCGCAGATCGAACCTGTTGCAGATGCAAGCTTCGACATGAACGTAAGACCGTTGGCGCAGTTTGTTTATGAGGTGCTCAATGTGCCAAGCATTGTTCTGCGGTTGCACAAACGCTATCGTATGCCGCGCTTGCAGCCTCAACTGTTTTCGAAGGTAGCTGGTCTGTTGGCTGGCTTCGTAAGTGAAACGGGAACCGAGCTGGCACGGAGTCGAGTTTGATGGCCGGTGAGTTAATTGCTCTTGTCAGTTGCCCTCCCGATAAAGCCCACGAGGTAGCAACCAAACTCGTTGACGCCCGGCTGGCGGCCTGTGTGAACGTAGTGAAAGGAGTCAGCTCGGTTTATCGCTGGGAAGGCAAGGTGACGACCGATGATGAGAGCCTTCTGGTGATTAAAACGAACCAAACGGTCTGGGATTCATTTCAGCAGATGGTGCAGGCGGTGCACCCATATGACGTTCCGGAGATAATTTGCGTATCCATCGAGAAAGGAAATAAGGCTTATCTCGATTGGCTCAACGACTCTGTGGCCCTGGAGACTGTTCTCGATAAATCCTCAAGTGACAAGTGAATTTCCAATGAAAAGGAGTGGAGCTGCTTGACTGCAAAAACTATCCCAGACGTTTTCTGGAGACGTGTCGAAGAGATTCCTTCAAGAGTGGCTATTCATCACAAAGTGGATGGCACCTGGCAGACTCTAACGTGGGCGGAGCATGGGCGAACCGTCGAGCTGGTATCGGCCGCCTTGCTGTCACAGGGCATCGCCAGTGGTGACCATGTCGGCATTCTTAGTAACAACAGACCCTCCTGGACCTGGGCCGATTTTGCCATTCTTACCTCTAACGCCGTTACGGTGCCGATTTATCCAACTCTTGCGCCAGCGGAAGTTCATTTCATCGCTTCGCACAGTGACGTTAAAGCGCTATTCATCAGCAATGCGCACCAGATTGGCAAAGTATTGAATCACGTAGATCCGCCTCCATCCTCGATCAGATTTATCGTGCTCATGGATGGCGAAGCTCCTGTTCATAAGCTCGACTTGAAAATCTTCGGTTGGTCCGAATTTCTTGCCCTTGGTGAGGAGTTTCTGCGCGAGCGTAGCGAAGAATTGGAAGCCCGTCGTAATTCAATCGATCCGGACAGCCTCGCGACTATCGTCTATACATCAGGCACGACGGGAATTCCCAAAGGTGCGATGCTTTTGCACCGAAATTTATTCGCGGTGACAGAGGCAGCAGCTAGCTTGATCAACTTCACGGAAGATGATCTTGCCCTTTCATTCCTACCGCTTTCCCACGTATACGAACGGGTAAGCGGCCAGTTTCTCACCGCTTATACAGGTACACCTGTAGCCTACTGCGAAGCGATGGAGCAAGTCGTTAAGGCGCTCGAGGAGACCAAGCCGACGGTGCTAAATGCGGTGCCGCGTTTTTATGAAAAGGCATATGCGCGTGTTCAGACACAAATTCGCCAGATGCCTCCGACGAGACAGGCTTTTATTCGTTGGGCTATCTCCATCGGAATGCGAGCGACGAAACAGCGCGTAGAGAAAAGAGTCGAGCCGAAAATTCTCGATCAGCTCTTTCGTGCCGAGTTGAGAATCGCTGAGCGGTTGGTATTTCGCAAGATCCGGGAGCGTTTCGGCGGACGATTGAGATTGATGACTTCTGGCGCTGCGCCGCTTTCTCATGAGGTTCACATCTTCTTCGAGGCTGTCGGAATGCCCATCGTCGAGGGCTATGGGCTGACGGAGACCTGTGCTGCCCTTTGCTGCAATCGTCCGAACGACAACAGATTTAGGTCTGTAGGCAAGCCGCTCCCAGGAGTGGAAGTAAAACTTGCGGAGGATGGTGAGCTTCTAGTAAGAGGTCCTACAGTATTCGCCGGCTACTACAAAAATCCGGAAGCGACTCAACAAGCTTTTGAAGGAGACTGGTTCAAAACCGGTGACATAGCCAGAATTGATACTGAGGGTTATATTCAGATTACCGATCGCAAAAAGGATATTATCATCACCGCTGGTGGCAAGCATGTCGCGCCGCAGTTTATCGAAAACCTCTTCAAGAGCGAGCCTTTAATAGCGCATGTAGTCGCGTATGGCGATCGCAGAAAATATATCACCGGTCTAGTGACACTAAATCCGGAGGCACTGGAAAAATTTGCGATTGATCATGGAATCAAATATGACGGCTTCGGCGAAGCCAGCCAACATCCCAAGGTGAGGGCTGAGGTCGAGCGAGTGGTCTATGAGAAAAACAAAGAGCTGGCACGCTTTCAGCGAATCAAGAAGTTTGTAATTCTCGAGCAGGAGTTGACCATCGAGTCGAACGATTTGACACCAACTTTGAAGGTGAGACGCAAGAGTGTCACTGAGAAATATCGAGACATTCTCGACGGTCTTTACGAGAATGAAGATTTAGAAGTACAACAAACCACTTCTGAAGTATCTCAGGCGGCGCAGTAGCGTCTTGATCGTTCCGCGAATTCATAGCAAACTCAAAGGAATGAACCGAGGAAGAGCGCGCGGCTGTGTGGTTGTGATTAAATTCCGTGGCTACGCCCTTCAGAATCTGAGTTCGACCGGCCGGCGTAAGGCGATACCAAATATTTCTTCAATTTCTGAGTAAGCCATATAGATAGAGAGCCTCCGATCGCTCGTATCAGGCTGCCAGGGCTGCTGCTAGAGGTGCTGGAGGAGCCACTTCTGAGCGCATTGCTTCTTCGACTTCTTCGGCAGTGATTGCCCAAACGTAGAGGCACGTGTAGAAGGCTGCCCTTATATAGATAGAAGCTGCGGTCACAATCAACACTGTAGAAGCCCAAACGACACCTGTGAAGATCATTACAGGAGAAGCGAGCATCTGATTATTGGCAAAGTAAGCGAGCCCGAAACCGCAGCAGCCACCAAGATAGACAACGTAGCTGACGACTTTGCAGATTACGTCTACGCCGACTTCGCCGACGCCTATAGTGAGCAAGTTACCCTGCGCAATTCGATCTGCCCGTTTCATTGCTCCCCAGAAGCTGGTGCCTTCGATTACGATCGCCGGCAAAATCATATGACCGGCAAGAGTCCAGAAAACTTCAATGATTCCGGCAAGAAAGTTGAATCCAAATCCGAATAAACCTTCGCCGCGTTTGTTGCGGAGCCATCCTGCAATTCGCTTGACGATAAGAGTGACGATACCCAGAAGTATGATGGCTGGCA
>CAYTDR010000110.1:0-13007 GCA_964436185.1 uncultured Candidatus Obscuribacterales bacterium
TTTCCTCGAATTCCTGAGTTATAGGAAATTTAACTTCTAAAAATAAGGGGCCTGAAATTTTTGGTTTTTCATCTGGTGTCAATAATACATAAAATATCCCAAGAAATGCCAATGCCACAATTAAAGACATTCCTTTCTTGCGTTTCTTCTTTGGCTTAATAGTGGTATTAGTTAATTCACCATTATCATTAATGCTTCTAAGATCAACATTGGTTGATGTTACCTCATTTTCTTCGTGTTCTTCATCGCTATTTTCTAAAGATTCATCTTCATTCGACCTTTTGGGTTCTTCAATAGTCGCATCCAGCCGATGTTTCTTTTGAATTGAGTTGAAATCGTCGACCCCTTCACCAAAATCGCCGACTGGTCCATCAAAACCGTTTACCGGTCGATTATCAAACTCATGCAGTACTTTCGATGAATGGGGCTGTTCAGTCTCTATTTCTTCTGCTTTGAGCGGGTGCCCAATGAGCACAAGAACCACGCTGAAAGCATAGAGGGAGCGATTCGTCATATATCTAGTTTACCGAATCGGATGATGTTGGCAATCCCTCCTTTTCGTGGCGCATTATGCTCTTGCTATGGTCTGCTGCTTTAAGTGATATTGAGTGGTTTCACTCAGAGCGAACATGGAGATGTGTTTGATTGAGAAGGGTATTTGACGGGCACCGTTGGTAGTATCTAGCGTGGCTTGATTTCGGTTCGTGAATCGGAGGTTTGGATATTGGCTTTGTGCATATCATAAATACTAACTAAGCATCAAAGGATCTCTTGAGTTGGCTCCGTGCGGAGTTTTAGGGTCAAAAGATACATGAACAAAATGACAAGTACGATCTAATAAAGTCAAACAGAGAAAGAAGCCAGGGCTCTACCAAACAAGCATGTTTCCGATTTCCATATCGGAACGGATTTTCTCGCACTCATTCCAGGCTCAGAGACGTTCATTGACACAGATTCGTGAATGCTGAGAGCCAGAGTCCCGAAGAAAGGAGGCCATCATGGCCCGAATTCTTGTAGGTTCCATTGCGAACCTGATTTTTGAAATGCCGTCAGTCCAAACCATCTTCCTGTGCCTCGCAGCTCTCATCGCGCTGGGCTTGGTGTGGTTTGTACTTTGGTGTGTTAGTGCTGTTCGCCGCGGCGAGTGTCCTTTTCCCGTCGGAAGGAAACCTAAGCAGGCGACCAGCGACGAAGGTGCGAAGCTCTCCGGATGGCAGCAGCGTACTGTTCCGCTTGCCGCAGACGATCCGGATCGCAAGGCGCTGCTCGCGGATCTGCAGGGCAACATTCTCTCCGGTCACGGACGAGACCTGGCGGTCCACCTTTTCGTGACCTTCACGGGTGATGCCGGCGCTGCCCGCGCATGGCTGAAGAACACCGCCCGAAGCTATGTTGTAACCGCTGCTGCTCAGGTAGCGGCTTCCAAATCGTTCCGGTTCTCTGGTATCGATGGCGGTGTCTTCGGGCACATCTCGCTATCAGCCGCCGGATATGGTGCCCTCGGATTCAAGCCATCAGAGCTGCCGAAGTCCTCCAATCCTCGCAATCGCGATGGACGAAGCGGATATGCTGACGTCTTTGCTGGTGGCATGAAAGCGCGTCAGCGGTATCTCCTCGACCCGGCGGTCTCCGCATGGGAGAGCGGCTACCAGGAAGCGGTTCATGTGCTCGTCATCCTCGCCTGCGACAACGAAGCAATGCTCAGCGCCGCGGTCGACAAGGTGGTCGGCAGTCTCGAAGGAGTCGGCAAGGTTGTCGCGCGTGAAACTGGCATGGGTCTCACCCGTCAGCTTGACCCGCACGACCCGTCCACGGTGGTTCACGTGGAGCACTTCGGTTACATGGACGGGCGCAGTCAGCCGGTGTTCTTGCAGGAGCAGGTCGATGCGGAACGCAAGTCCGGCGGCATCGACGTTTGGAACCCGGCAGCGCGACTGAATCTCGCCCTGGTTAACGACCCTCTGGGCGACTCGAGCATGAGCTTCGGCAGCTTCCTGGTCTACCGGAAGTTGGATCAGAACGTGAGCGCCTTCAATCGAGCCGTCAATGCTCTTGCTGGGGAGCTGGGCGTCAAACCGGATCTGGCTGGAGCTATGGCCATGGGGCGCTTCAAGGATGGAACGCCAGTCGTGTTGCAAGGTGTTGATGGGCGAACCGATGTTGCTAACAACTTCGATTTCAGCTCCGACCCAACCGGACTGCGTTGCCCGTTCCAGGCGCACATTCGCAAAGCCAACCCGCGCGGCGAGTCTGTCGGCGAGGGAGACGACACTGTCGAGCAGGTGAACGCCCACCGCATCGTTCGGCGCGGTATCCCTTATGGCGGACCGTTGAACGTCTCCGACGATCCGGCCAATCAACCGACCGGTGGTGTCGGTTTACTATTCTTCTGCTACCAGGGGGACATCTGGGAGCAATTCGAGGTCATTCAACGGCGCTGGTGCAACAACCCGTTCTTCCTCCAGCCGCAGAAGTCCAAGGCTCCTGGCTACGAAGATGCGACCGGTCTCGACCCGATCATCGGTCAGTCGCACCCGACAGCGCCCAACCCCGCTCGCGCGCCGGAGAACTGGCCCAAGGGCTGGGGTGAGCCGACGACGACTGTCGAGACGCAGCTCGCCAAGTTCGTCACCATGAAGGGCGGCGAGTACTTCTTCTCACCCAGCATGAGCTTCCTGCTGGGGCTCTGACCGTATCGAGAACCGCAGGGAGATGGAGTCTGTCTCCCTGCGAGTTACGGCGACTTCCTGTTGCATGACACGTGCATCAGGGTTTATCAAATTCGCCCCGGAAACCTGGAAGTGGGGAACCAGTGATGAGAGATAGATTCGACATCATTGTGGCATGCGACCTCAATCGCGGTATTGGCAAAAACAACTCGATGCCGTGGAACCTGCCTCGAGATTTGAAGTACTTCCACCAGGTGACGTCCACCGCGTCTCAAGCGGGTCTACACAACGCAGTGATCATGGGGCGAAAGACCTGGGAGTCGCTTCCTAGCAGGGTCAGGCCGCTACCGCAAAGACACAACGTTGTTATCACCAGCAACAACCAGTATCCGCTGCCCGAAGGAGTGTCTCGCTGTCATACGTTCGAGGAAGCCTTCGAGGCTCTAGCTCCGGAACCCGTCGATAATGTCTTCGTCATAGGCGGCGCACAAACCTATGATTTGGCCATTCGAGATCCGCGGGTCGGTTTCCTCTACTTGACCGAGATTCGGCAGACGTTCGAATGCGATACGTTTTTTCCAGAGTACGAGCCGTTCTTTCAGCTCGTATCGTGCTCTGAGATTCACGAGGAGAACGGTCTCGAATTTTGCTTCAAGGTCTATAAGCCAAAACTGGTTTCTTGAAGTTTTGGCTTGGACTGTCGCCTAACACACACGTGAACACAGTCTGGCGTCGGCGCGACCAACTATGGTTCGCGCCGCCCGGACCGTGGATCCTCTCAAACTTGCCACGAAGGAGCAAGAAATGAATTTCCTCGAACCGGCTGTATGGGGATTTTTAGGCAGTTGGCTCTGTGTCATAGTCGCCTTCTACGCGCTTCTCGAGCACAAGGTCGAAAAGCGGCGGCTGCCGATCTCTATCGGTGCATTTGTTCTTGGCTTTCCGGTTGGATGGTTCTTGTACAGCGTCTCTGCCGACGCGATTGTCTTTCTCGTTGCCTGGAGCTTGCCTTGCATACTTCATGCACTGTTCGGCAGAGCGCCTGGCATGGCAGTGCTGAAATTCGTGAAAAAACTGATCAAGCGGTGATACCGCCGGCGGAGTAATCTCGAAGTGGGGCGATGCTTGGTGTCGCCCTTACAGCCGACCGGAGCGGAATTCCTGAGCTAGTCCGCGTGTGAGTTGAACTCGGAATTAAGTACTCTGTTGCCATTAATTTGCCACGATCCCCGTTGCCGCGCAATTGAATCAAAAGAGGAGAGGAACAGCTGCGCCGTTCTTCTCCCTTTCTTTCCTTCTTCTTCTTCTTCTTCTTCTTCGGTTTGCAAACAATTTATTATACTAAAAGATATAGTGATACTTGCCCGTAAAACTACAAAATTGCGAGCTGGAGCTGATGTGTGCAGCTTTAGCTCGCAGAGAAGACCGTTTTGTTATTACTTGACTGGCGAAGCTTGGCGCTCAGTATTTCCAACTCTGCCACTTCCTGGCGTTAGCTTCGGGTTGGCTTAACCGTTGTCGGCAATGCCGGTACCGACTTTCGGAGCATCATGGATGTCGTCTGGAACGGGAAGGTGTTGTTTGCTCGAAGCCAGGCCTCAACAGACTTCTTATCAGTTGTCGGAAAGAGCTCGTCTTCTCGATTTAGTTTTTGGATTCCATACTCAACGATTTTGCATCGCTTTCGCATACGCCGAAGACGGTTGTAAGCTTTTGCGCGTGCTTTTCTCGAAGTGAAGTAGACGTTCGTACTGCCGAACCAATGAAGCATGAACCACTGACGAGCCATCCAGTCGGCCTCTGTTTCACTGTCCATCGGGAAGAGGTTCTCGGCCGCTGTGACGAGGGCTACGCGATATTCGTAGCTGCCTGATCGACCTCGATTTTTTAGAATGACAATTGTGTTATCGGCACTCATACCTACTCCTGTTTTTCTGGTTTTGGGGAAATGAAAACAAACTCCAGGGCGGGCGGGCGAGAAAAGCCTTTGCGTGATCGAACATCAGTCTTTCAAAAGGAACGCTACCGAGGCAAGCGTAAAACCGGTTGCGGTGCTGATCCCTGTATGAATCGACAGTGTGGCAAACCATGCCGAAATACCAATCAGCAAAGCGATCGGCACAATTAGCATGGTGATGGTGAAGACCAGCAGTAGCTTCTCTTCTGCTTCCAGGTGCCGTTGTCTTGGCTTGAGAGTTAAGTACAGGCAGTAAATTGCGACGAGGACTCCGGCAGCAAACAGCGCGGCTGGAGCATAAGGAAACAGTCGAACAAGCCACCCGGCGCCATCTTCAGCTGGCATAGATCTCCTCCTCTTTTGAGGTGAGCGGTCTATCGATAAGGTTTCTAGTTGTAAGCGGTGTGGTTTCCCGTACCCGTAGGACGGATTATTGGCATGAACTTAATTCGCCGAGACCCTTCTTGTACGGATCAAAACTTCTCAAGCAATGGCACATAAGCTTCTCCTTCATAAAGTCATGAAGGCTGCGTAGATTGGTTATTGATTCAAGCGTGTATTTTGGGAGAGCTTCTTTGGTTTTGAGTGGAAAAGTTGATTCCAACCCTAATGACTATCCCAGGACTTGCGCAACGTTATCTGAACCAACACACGAAGCTTTAATCTTAAATTCTATCGGTCCGCGCTGAGCGAGCTAGCAAATGTCATATGACATACCTTTCGGGAGGGATAGCGTGGGCTCCGGTTCGTAAAACATACGTATGCCGGCGCTGGTTTCAAGAGATCGGGTAAGGAACGAATTCGTTGGGTGGTTATCACCTCTTAAGATTGGAGATTGGCTGCTTACCTCAGGAGCGGTTTTGCTGCTAGCAGTGAGATGCACGTTTCCTATTGGAAGAGCCTTTCGAGAACCTGCAACAGCGCCCTACAGGAACTCGTTCTGTTTCAAGAACCGGTAGGTTTCCTTCCACATCATATCCAGCGACGTGATGAGTTCATGGTCGTCGTCTAACTGATGAAGATGGGCGTGGGAATTGAGAGATGCAAAATTTATGCTCTCGTCTATTGGTACGACACTGTCTCTCACTCCATGAAAAACTATTGTTGGAACTTTTACCTGCAGTCCTCTAGTGTCATGTTGAGCTAAGTCTTCAACGAACGAATAGTTGAGATAGGCTTCTGTAGCCGTCGCGTAATGAAAGAAGCTGGCATGTTTTTTCTGCTTCCACTGATTCAACTGCTCTTTGTTGAGAAGTACGCTCCATCGTTTCTCTATGCCGAAACCAGGAGCCATCAGCACAAGGGCGTTTACCAGATCGGAGCGACTGGATACGAGAGTGGCAACGAGGCCGCCCATGCTGGATCCGATCAGGACAATTTTGCCCTCGGCTGACTCGACAAGCGAGGTGACGAGCTCGACTTGTGAACTAATGGTCATTTCCGAGAATGTGGGTGTGTTGAGATCGGGGACATGAATCTCAATGCCACCATTTTGCTCGAACCTCGAGGCGAAAAACCTCGCCTTCTTGGAACTGGGACCAGAGGCGAATCCGTGTAGGTAAAATATTGTCGTGGTCATAGACGGAAATTGTATCCGCAATCGACGCTGAAGGTGTGCAGTCGAGCCGCTGATTTGTTGGTCGTCATCGCACCGGACGGTGACATCAATGAGTCGGAGAGGCTTATGGGTGCCCGTTGTTGAACTCCTTTGACAAGATTAGTTGTGCGGCACGTCCATGTTTTTTACTGACATCGTGTCTAGTTTGTCGTCCGGTTGCGGGTACGGGATATGCCGCCGTGCATTGCCATATCTGCATTTATCGTTGTGGCAGATAGCATAAAAGCCCCACGGAGCGGCACTGTGGAGGGGTTTCCAGATTCAACTATATGAATAAATAGAGTTCGATTCTAATGAAAGTGAAGGTCGGTTCGATTGAACAGGGCATGGAAACGACCTTCCAGAATAATTCCGGAAAGTCGTCTCCATGCATTGGAGCGAAGCGATTACGGCTTTAGTTCAAATTTGCGGCGCGCTGATGGCGCTCTAAACTATGCCGGTTGAGCTTCTCCAGGCTGTTGCGGCGCGGCATCTTGCTGCGTGCTCCCCTTGATCTGCTCGTCCAACGCGCGAAGCGCGTCGATGGCATCATTGAGCTGTTCGATGGCTTCGACTGCTCGCAGGTCGATGCCCAGAAGGTCGTTGACCGCGGTTTTCCGAGTCAGGTCGTCTTTGCTGGAATAGCTGTCGACGAATACCTCGGTGGCAGTGTTCACTGCGCTGGCGGCTTGCCTGCGAAGCAGGGTGAGACGCTCGGCAAGCGCAGCACGCTGAGTCGCGAGGTCAGGAACCGCCTCCGGCGCTCCCCCTCGGTCGATTTCAGCCAGCTTAGATTCGAGCGTGGTTTTCTCGGCTCGCAGCTCTTGGACCTTCCTGACCAAAGTCGCGTACTTGCTTCCGGTGTCTCTGGAGTAGCCGTCCATTCTGCCGGACCACTCGAGAAGAGCAGCAGCTTCTACATCCTGACCAAGCGCCGTTTTCATGCGAGCCTGTTCAGGGAGGGCGACTGCCTTATCGTAGCTCTGACGTGCCGTGGCTCTGTAGCCGATCAAGTTCTGCTCGGTTTCAGCGAGCTGCGCGTTGACTGTCTGCAGTTGGAGATCCAGGTCTTGCCTGGTTTGCGTGGCGGGAGAGTCCGTCGTGCCTTTTTTCAAAATTCTGCTCCAAGTGTGGTGTGACTATGGGATAGGGACGCGGCTGTTCGATGCGGCACTGAAGGTGCGCGAAACGGCTTCCGCTGATGGTTGTGAAGGAAAGGAAGCCAGACAAGTTTCAGCGGTTTGAATCGATCCACGCAATCGGGTGTTCAAAAGGGCTGAAGTTAGCGGTTTATAACTGGTTTAGTAAACGAGGATGCCTTGTGCGAAAATGAAAAAGCTTGAGATGCTGCAACAATACAGGCTGGGAAACCCTTGTTATTCAAGAGGTTTCGGAATGTTGTCTGTTTTCTGAGTGACGCCAATATGCCCTGATAGCGCCATGGGTTGCCCCTTTCCGTCTTTGGAGAATGATATTTTTCGCCTAAATACAGGCAAATTTCTCTTGACAATGGCTTCGTGCAGTTCGCACTATAGATATTGAACTGGTTTTTTGTCTGAAGTTCGAATAAGTAGGCTGATGATCAATGCGGCGAGCATCAGACATAAGCCGTGGTTTGAATATTCCGATGTGGGGGACGCATAGCGATAGCCGGGCGCCATGCATCGAGCTGGGTGGGAACTCTGTTTACGAGCTGCCGATGCAAGTCGGCGGCATCTTTGAACTGCCTTGAATTCCAGGGTTGAGCCCTTTCGATAAGCATGAAAAAACTACGGACGGTATCGTACTATAGTAATTAGAAGCAGCGGAAGAAAGGGAAGGGACCAGCAGCAGCAGCCTTGTGAGGCGCAAAGCTGGTCCCTTCTTGGCAGTCTCAATCAAGCCTGTGGACTGCGGTTTGTCCAAAAAACTGTCTCCTTACCGTTCTCACTGTCCGCGAAGTTTGTCCAGGATCTTCGCTGATGCAGGATTTGCCGGTTCATGCATGGCGGCGAATGATGGCGGGCTGATTGAGGCGAAAACGTCCAACTTCGTTTCGTTCCAGCAGATCATGAAGTTGCCGGCTGGCCAATGCTCCTCACCTCGTTCCCACTCGAGAGTGAGCGGTTCGGAAAGTAAGATGTGAGCAATCGGGCGGCCCGGATTGCATGTTGCGCGCAGGGCGACGGCCGACGAGAGTCTGCCGGTGTACGCGAAGCACTTCGCTGTCGAATCGATGCTTTTGGGCCACTGGTCAGGGATGCGCCGTCCATCCGGAGTATCGATCAGAACCGGCTGCCATTTGTTGTCTGCCAGAGTGATAATGACCTGGTTTGGTCTCACCCTTGCAAACCTTGTGGATTCCTGAGTTACCAGGCCGCGGTTCAGTTCCTGAGCGTTAGGCAGGCGCAGCAAGGCATTGTATCTTCGGTTTACGGCGTGGAACACTCGGCCTGCCGCTTTTTCAGCCAGAAAGAGTCGGCGACAAGTCGCCTTTGAGTTGAAAACTGACATTTTTGTTTCCCCTTGTGCAGAAAGTTGTCCAACGAAACGAGGACTCGCCCATGGAGTCCCTCGGCAAAGCTCTACGACCACTCGCGAAAACGAATTACCGTCAAGCCTAAAGCAGAAGACTGCGATGAGACAGAAGCCGAACCGAGCTGTCACGCTCGATTCGGCCGTCTGTCCAGCGGGTCTCAGAAGCCAAGGTTAACTTCCTGTCGTCGGACGCAACGTCGGGAAGGCGATGACGTCGCGGATGGACGCGGAGTCGGTGATCAGCATGACCAGCCGGTCGATGCCGATGCCAACCCCCATCGTCGGAGGCATCCCGCACTCCAGTGCCTCGATGAACTCGATGTCGAGCGAGTGCGCTTCGTGATCGCCAGCATCGCGCTGCCTCGCCTGCTCCTCCAGGCGCTGACGCTGATCGACCGGGTCGACCAGTTCGCTGTAGCCGTTCGCCAGCTCACGCCCCATGGCGAAGAGCTCGAAGCGCTCGACGAGCCCCTCTTGAGTCTGATGTCTGCGTGCCAGGGGCGAAATCTCGACTGGGTAGTCGACAACGAAGGTCGGCTGGACCAGCGTCGCCTCCACACGCTCCTCGAACACCGCATTCAGGCATTGGCCCCAACTGGCGCTGTTGTCCACTTCTACGCCAATTCCGCGCGCCGCCTGGCGGGCGACGGAATCGTCACCACGAATGGTGTCGAAGTTGATGCCCGTCACTTGCGCAACGGATTGCACCATCGTCACGCGGGTGAAGGGCTGCGCGAAGTTAAGCTCCACGCCCTGACAGGTGACCATGGCACCGCCGGTGATGCGGACGGCGACGTCTCGCAGCATGCCTTCGGTGAGGTCCATGAGCTGATTGTAGTCGCCGTACGCCTGATACAGCTCCAGGCTGGTGAACTCCGGGTTGTGCCGAGTGCTCATCCCTTCGTTCCGGAAGATGCGGCCGATTTCGTACACGCGTTCGAAACCGCCGACGATGAGCCTCTTGAGGTGAAGCTCCGTGGCGATGCGCAAGTACATCGGCATGTCCAGGACGTTATGATGCGTGACGAACGGTCGAGCATGCGCGCCGCCAGCCTGGGTCTGCAGAACCGGCGTCTCGAACTCCAGGAACCCGCGGTCGTCCAGGTACTGCCTCAGGTATCGCACGGTCAGACTGCGCCGCCTGAGCGTATCCATCACGCCGCGGTTCATGATCATGTCGAGATGACGCTGGCGGAGCCTGGACTCGACGTCCGTGAATCCGTCTTGCTGTCCCGGCAGGTTGTTGAGCGCGACTGACAGCACTGTGAGTGACGTCACTCGCACAGTCAGCTCACCGGCGCGGGTACGGCGGACCGTCCCTTCTACGCCGATAAAATCGCCGCGGTGCAGAAGCCTGCGAAGCCGCTGGAACTGTTCTTGTCCTAGGTTGTCCCGGTGGCAGAATAGCTGGATTCGTCCGGACTCGTCGAACAAGTCGACGAACATCCATGTGTTGCGTTCGTTCATGATGCGTCCGCACAGCCGAACGACATCCGTCGTTTCCGTGTTGGCGGGCAGTTCGGGATAGAGGTCTTGCAGTTGCGCCGCGGTGTGCGAGCGTGAATAGCTGGCGGCATAGGGTTCGATGCCCTCGGCGCGCAGTCCGGAAAGACGCGCGAGCCGCTCTTGTCGCGTGGTGTTCTCGTTGGTAGCCATTTTTGGGCTCCTCTCGATTTAAGTCGGCGATTGCCGGAATTGGTGAATTTGATTCGAGAAGCCGCGCTACGAGTGAGAACGTGTCTCATCCCGCAACGCGCGTTTCAAGTGACAGCTTCCCTTGTGAGGTTTGTCACTTTCATGGTCTTCGCGTTTAGGCATGAGACTCTCCTTCTGGATTCGACCGGATTTTGACTTTGCAACATCACCTCACACCAAGTGAGATGAAATTCTGCAGGTGTTGGTTGTTAGAAGGTTTGGGGCACAGCTAAATCAAGAAAGTCGATAATGATGCCCGAAGACTAAACAATGCAATCTCCTTAGTTCAAGATCAACGAGTAGCAACTGACAACCTTCAAAAGCTTGGTTCAGGGAGCTTTTGATTAAACCTTAAGCAGGATCATGAAAAGAGATTCTTGCGCTAGTTCTCAGTTGTGAAATTAATATAGCCAGTGTCCGCGATACGAGAGAGAAGGGTTAGTTCTGCCGATTAGACAGAGGCGAACCGTTTGAGGTTGGCAGGATGTCAGTCACTGTTGTAGTGGGAGCCGAACAGAGCAGGTAATATCGACTTTGTCAGTAGGAGTGTTGGTTACTCCGTTCGGCTGATGACGTTCATGTCACGGATAGTTTTCAAATTGTTGGTCCTTAACCCCTTCTTAATCAAATGTCGGTGCTTGTGTCACTGCGAGTGATACCAGTTGGATCGATCCGCTTCACATTTCGTAGGTCGTGAACCTTGCCATAGAAGGACGTTTGCTTCAAGGCAGGCAATCTTCTTCACTTCTTCTTAACCGTTCGGTGTTAGCACCGCATTTGATACTATGTGCGAGCTGAGCGAACCCAATGCTACTTTAAATCTGGACTATGTCATATGGCTAAAGCCCTGCGCTACGGGGGATGAGCCATTCTTTTCGACGTTGAGACCTCTACAAGAATCAATACTTTTGACATATCACCCCTGTTCGTAAGACGTAGGCTCATAAGCAATGAACTTCACTGAATAACTGAGAGAACAAACAAACTTCGGACACTGATATCAACGACATCGAGAGTATGTGATTGAGAGGCGCGTCTCTTCAAGGCGCGTGTGATCAGATAGCCAGGCTTTCTCGCAGAGAGTCTGGTGGCGTTTATTGGCTCAGAACGGTCGATCAGCCCACTTCGAAAGTGAGGTACATCATGCACACAAACGCCGGCACGGTCTCACCCGTCGACTCGCGTGTTTATCCGATCATCAACTTCGTCATCAAGCCGTACCTTCAGCTCGGTGACAACGCCATCCCGAATGCCGAACCCGAGCTGACTCTCGTTTGGCATGCTGCAACCAGCAAGGACGCCTGGCAGGTGGAGCTGAAGGTGGAGGGCGACTGGGTCAAGTGCGAACCCGCTCAACGCACGACCATCAATATCTCCGGTGTAGTCCCGCACCGCAGATACAAAGTCATTCTCGCCAATCTGCACGCTGGAAAGGAGTTTTGCTACAGGCTGTTGTGGAAGGGGTCGGTGGTCTTTCAGTCGACGGCGAAAGCGCCCATTTCCAAGGGACGGAGCTGTCGAACGGCGCTGGTGGGAGATCTCGAAGAGAGCGCCGCCGTCGCGCATCTGCTTCATTCACTTGATCCCGACCTGACCGTTCTGCTGGGCGACCTGGTTTACAACCACGGTCGCTTCAGCGAGTACCTGGAAGATTTCTTTCCGTGCTTCAATGCCGATCAGGATGATCCGGCTATTGGTGCGCCTTTGATGCGGTCTCGCCTGGTGACGGCTGATATCGGCAATCACGATGTCTCCGTGCCCAAGAAGGTTCGTGGGAACGCAGGAACGAAGACTGGAAAGAAGCACCTCGATGTCTTTGCCTACCGCTTGCTCTGGGAGCACCCAGATAACGGCCCGGTCGGCTCGCTGAAGAAGAGCACCATCGCTGATGCCGATGAAGGCAAGTATAAGTTGTCGCTCGCCATCGCCAAGTCGGGCACGCTGCGAAAGACCAACTTCGCCTATTACTTCGGCAACTGTTTCTGGCTGCACCTTGACGGTAATCCGTACGTCGACTGGAATTCTCCGAAGCTTCGACGCTGGGTCTGCAACCGTTTGACAGAAGCCAGTGACGCGGCCTGGAAGTTCGTTGTCATTCATCAGCCTGCCTTCACCTGCGATGTCGCGTACCGAACGCAACAACGCTCGCGCCTTCTGTGCGAGATCTTTCAGGCGTGCGGCGTGGATATCGTTTTCAGCGGTCACGCTCACATGTTTGAGCGTTCCTATCCCCTGACGTTCTCGCTGGTTGCACAGCCGGACGGTCGGCCAATCAGCGAGGATGGAGTGGTGAAGGGGAACATCGTCCTGGACAAGGAGTTCGACGGCAAGTCAGTCCGCAAGCCGAAGGGAGTGATTTACGTCACGAGCGGAGCCGGTGGCAAAGGGCTGAGCCCCGATCACCGTCCCGATCTAACTGTCTTGCCGGAGTATCTTCGCACCGTTGAGCTGGACAACAGGTCCGTGACGGTAGTCGAAACGGAAGAGAAGACGCTGACCCTACGGCAAGTATCGACAAGCGGCAATATTCTGGACGAGATCACGATCGAGAAATAGCCGCCAGGTAAGCGAT
>CAYTDR010000111.1:0-12982 GCA_964436185.1 uncultured Candidatus Obscuribacterales bacterium
GTTCGATTTGATGGACTCTCGCGACACACTACTGGCGATACCGTGACATCTCGCCAGTCGATCAAATCACAAACGTCCCACCTACATCAATGAATTGAATTTCTCAAACTAATGGAAAACCGACAAAACAAGCAGAAACGGCGCACAAAACAGGGCTCAAAAGAGACTGAGTGGAAGTCCGGTCCCAGGACGCAGAAAATTAGAACCGACCGAGTGCAAGGAAAGACGGCGGGTCCAGCCGGCAGCGCCAGACGAACAACTCGTGCTGACGGATCAGAGCAGGGAAGCACAGGTGACCGCAGTCGTTCCAACTACCAGAATGCCGCAGGTGATTCCTCAAGCTCTCAAAGAAGGACGCGTTCTGACGATTCCAATCGAACGACTCGGGATGGTCAATCCGGTCAAGGTAACCGTTTCGGCTCGACAGGCGTCACTATGACAGGCGACTCTGGTGACAAACGCGCTGCCAGCTCCGGGAGAACTCCGACAGGGAGTGCCGCACCAGTTCGTAAGAGGCGAATGGCTACTTCGCGATCGGCACGGGCCCTATCGGGTTCGCGATCCCCAAAGAGTGATGCCGCGGCTCGTAACACGGACGAAGCAGAATCAAAGCTCGGCGGAGAAAGCTCGGAAAACACGACTGAGCAGGCATTGGCGAACGGCGAAAGTAACGACACAAGTACAAACGATCAGCTCGAAAAGTCAGCCGAAGGCAAGCAAAAAGGCAAGCACAAACCTCGCACCGACAAAGATCTCGAAAAGTCTGAAGGCATGCTATCGCGAAAAACTGCATTAGACGTAGTGATGCGCATAGAGAAGGAAGGAGCATTTAGCAACATCGCTCTGGCGAATGCACTCAAGTCGAGTCCTATGTCCAAGCGAGACAAAGCGTTCGTCACCTGCCTCGTACAAGGTATCATCCGCAATGACAGCCTGCTGGACGAAAGGATCAAGCAATTCTCTAAAGAGCCACTAGAAAAGCTTCCGCTTATCCTGAAAAACACCCTGCGAATGGGTATCTTCCAATTGGAATTCCTCAAAGAAATACCACCACATGCGGTGCTCAATACATCGACAAGTCTGGCGCGCACATGCGGACACAAAGGACTGGCGAAGTTTACCACAGCGATTTTGCGCAGCTATCAACGAGAGTATCTTGACGGCAAAGACAACGCTTCGAATCCTGGCGCAGAAGCTTCAGAAGTTCGAGTTATATCGACCGATCCGGACGTTCTAAGCAAAGAATACTCGGTGCCACCATGGATCATCGTCCGCTGGCAGGACCACTATAGCGAATCCACAGCTAATGCGTTTCTGGAGTTCTTCAGAGGGAAGCCGAAAACTGTTTTAAGAGTAAATGAGCAATCGATGACGCCTGAAGGTCTGATTACAATCTTAGGCAACAACGGCATTGACTGCCACCAGTCACCACTGGTACCTGCATGTCTAATTGTCGACGCTCAAGGCAAGTCGCGCGGTGGCGTTGAAAAATTCCCCGGCTATGCAGAAGGTCTTTTCACGACTCAGGATGAGCCTTCGGCACTGGTATCGCTGATAGTGAATCCTCAGCCAGGCGAGACCATACTCGATTTATGCGCCGCCCCTGGAGGAAAGGCCCTCCACATGGGAGAGTTGATGCAGAACAAGGGACGAGTAATCGCAGTAGACAAACACGAAAAACGCTTCAAGCTGCTGAGAGTCAATCGTACTCGCCTGGAGTTGCAGAACATCGAGACTGTCGTTGCCGACGGTGTCACATACGATCCAGCAGTGCGGGTGCATCGCGCTTTGGTAGATGCTCCATGCAGCGGTACGGGCGTTCTCAACCGCAGACCCGATATCAAGCTGCGGCGCCAGGAAGAAGATATTCAATCCCTTGCCAATCTGCAATTCGATCTTTTGCAAAACGCAGCCAATCGTTTGATGCCAGGCGGAACGCTGGTTTATGCCACCTGCTCGCTAGAACCGGAAGAGAACGACGGTGTAGTCGATCGCTTTGTCTCGCAAAATCCTAATTTCCAACCAAGTGCTCTGACGCCGTTTTTGCCAGAAGAATTCGTCGAGAGACACGCTTTATCGGACAGCGCCGAAAAGGGTCGGCTTCAGCTGCAACCGACAATGGATGGCGTGTCCGGCTTCTTTATCGCACGTTTCTTCAAAGCAGATACCCAACAGTAGTGTTTGTTTGGACCTATGTAACTTTGGGTACGTGACTCGCAAGAGACTTTATAGTGTTTCTAGGTGAGGATCGAATGTTATGGATATGATCTGGTTTTTGCTTACCAATTTCTGGCAAGTCTGGGTCGGGATGTTTGTTGTGTATTTCGCCACCGGTATACGATTCGTCAAGGAATATGACCGCCTGGTGGTATTCACACTTGGTCGAGCTACAAGCGCACCGAAAGGACCTGGTTTCCAGATTGTCTGGACCGGAATTCAATCGGAGAAGAAAATCGACATGCGCGTCATAACCATGTCTATTCCGATGCAGGAAATCATCACCAAAGACAACATCTCAGCGAAAACGGCCGCCGTTTGCTTTTTCCAGGTCGTCGATCCCTACAAAGCCGTCACCAAGGTGGAAGATCCATTCACCGCCACCAGCCAAATAGCTCAGACTACGTTGAGAAGCGTACTGGGACAACACGAGCTGGATGACCTACTGACAGAACGAGACTCTATCAATCAGAAGCTCTCGGCAATCATCGACAGGCAGACAGAGCCCTGGGGCATCAAAGTTCAGTCCGTCGAAGTCAAAGATGTTGAGATCCCTGAATCCATGCAACGCGCCATGGCTCGCCAGGCAGAAGCAGAAAGAGAACGACGGGCGAAAGTCGTAGCTGCCGACGGCGAGTTGCAAGCGGCGGAGAAACTGGCGGAAGCTGCCAGAGTGATCTCGGCATCTCCAGGCGCGATGCAGCTTCGGCAGTTGCAGACGATGGTAGAAGTTTCAGCGGAGAAGAACTCCACAATCATCTTTCCAATTCCTATTGAGCTTTTCGAAAGCGCCAGGAAAATTGCACCTAAGTTGGAGCATGTGATAAAGCCGCTTCATGAAGGACAGCACTAGTAAGAGGTTTGAGCAGGCAGACAAGCGTAACGGCGCGAGAAATCTGCTACTTTGAGAGGGTGCAAGCATTCCACGGTTGCAGGTTATGACACTTCAAAGGGAACTCTGGACATTTTTTATCGATCGTACGAGTTCAGTGTCCTAGTAGCTTTTCGTGGAACTAGACCGCGACAATACAACGAATTGAAGTCGATGATGTCAGAGGCGGTGCGCATGTGGCAAAGTTGCTCCTTTGGTTTACTGCTTCTGCGATTTCAAATACTCAGGCAGTGTCACGCCTTTGGGTTTGTTGACTATCCAACCACAAGCTTCTAACACCGCGTCTTTCAGCTCATCCTGCGGTTCATCAGCCATATCGCATTCAAAAATGAGTCTGTAGGGAGCAATATTTTCTCCATACCAGAGAAACACTTTCACGCCCGAATCACCGCTGCCGAAGTTGAGAAGCAAATGATCCAGGTCCTGAGGCGGCGAGACGTCGAAACCACGACGATGCTCGCTGATTGTATCGAGCCCATAAGCGACGTCTAAACCGGCTCTCCGCTTGCCAAAAAGCCCTGACTCCTTGAACGCTCGTCCTCTGGCAATAATCTGCTGTGAATTCGCCCGGCGATAGCTAATCCACCCCTTCCAATCGGAGGCTACTTGATCGCCCAGCTTCACGCTCAGCTCGTTTTCCACCGTGGCAAGCAAGATCTCGCAGTCCGGAGTCAGCTCTTTGATTCCCCTGGCCGCTTCTTCTTTTGCGATAATCTCTGATTCTAGCTCGATCAGACGAGCGTGGAATGTAGACACCTTGACTCAAACCTCTCAGCTAACAGATGCTTGCACATTGATTCGGGAAAATCTGAAACACCCGTGATGAAAGCTCTTACGTTCCATCAAACATCTTATTCCCTTCGCTCAGAAAAGCTCGTCGGATGCCATAAAGCCAGCAACGATCAACATGAGAATACCAAAAGCTTTCTTGAGCATGCTCTCCTTCAACTTGATCGAAAGCGTGCTTCCAATGAGTGAGCCCGGAATCGAGCCGGCCATCATGCCGACGAGGAGTGAAGATTCGACGTGTCCGACGGCGGCATGCGTTATGGTGCCTGGTATGGACAGGGCAGCGACAACCAGCAACGATGTTCCAAAGGCGGATTTAATCGGCATCTTCAGACAATACATAAAGCATGGCACGAGAACGAATCCACCGCCAACACCAAAAAAACCAGCCATAATGCCGGAAAGCAGCCCTACAGCGATGACAAAAGTGGGCGAAGGATCCATCGACTCCACTTTTGCAATGGTGTCTTTTTGGTCTACAACCTCTTCTACACCGTCACCGTAGAACTTTCGTATCAAGTTTTTGATCAAACCAAAGCTTACGTCTAAACCGGAAATAGCGACCAGCCCAGCAAATAGAAGCATGAGGACCCTGCCGTGCACCAAAGTGGTGCCCAATGCTCCAAGACAAACTCCAATTACTGACGGCAGTATCAGCAGCTTTGCGACTTTGAACGAGACCAGCTTCTTGCGCACATAGTTAAGAGCACCGCTAATAGCCGTCGGAATTATCAACGCCATGGTCGTGCCAATGGACACGTGCGGGTCAATACATAGCCAGAGCCGCATGAGCGGTGTACACACCGTACCGCCGCCGATTCCGAATGCTCCAGACATAATCCCAGTGATTAAACCGATCACGAAGGTGTCTAAGAAATGACCGAAACTCGTGTTCACATATATTGAGCCAATATCCGACCGAAGTCTGGATTATCCACGATCATTTGGTCGAACAGCGGATTTCTTGAGAGTATCCTTACTATTCCTCGGTCTCGTTTCACTGCTTCATAGAATCCAGCGGGATCAAGCAAAATCACATGGCAGGCTTGACCGTTCTCAGCCAAGAGTCGAGCCACACTCTTCCATCGAGTCAATCGTCTGCAAACATAATGATCGGAATCGGCGATCGCGCCCAGTCTCGGGTGTTGAGCGAGGATTGAAGCGGCTTTCTTGTCATTCGCGATCGCCTCGATAACCCGAGGATTAGCAGCGGCGACCTTGTCAAGCCAGTGCACTCGGGCTAGTTTGCGAGCCGTTTTGCCATCCCGGCGCATCCTTTCCTGATCTGACTCTACGATTGAATCGACCGCCTTATCCATGTCTTCAGTGTCAGCAGGCCTGTCAGTATGAGTCGATTTGCTCCGCGTGACAGTGCTTTTGATAGGTGAATTCGGTCTCTCCACGTCAGGTTTCACAGCTGGAGCAACAACATCGGTTGCAGCTTGCGGCTCCGGAGTCATCTTGACATAGGGGCGCAACGTAGGCGAAGGAGGAATGTCGGATGCATCAGAAACAGCAGTCGATGACCCCGCGCTGCTCGGCGAATCCCACCCGGGAGCCCTGAATTCTTCAGCCTGAGCTGCATTGCACGAGAATACGAGCAAGCAGGTGGCGGCAACTGCTAATCGATTCACCAAACTGATACCACATATGCGCCGCAGCGTCGGCAAGACAGTTTTATTCATCGACTCGGCGAAGCCTACGCCTGATGGATCTACATCGGCAGCGTCCTTTTGCGTGCCGGTATCAATTAGATCCTGTCTGTTCCTGTCGTACCGAATTGTTCGAAACCGTCTACAGTAGTCGTCTGACCCTCCGATTCTAACATAACTTCAATGCGGCAAAGCTCAAATGACATACGAGATGTGCCTTTCATCCTGGAGTCAAGCCAGTCTTGAACGAACGAGCTTGATATACGCACCATATACGGTTCGATTATCAGTCGACATAGCGATTCGTCGTCTCCAGGTCTGCGCTCATGAGAGGGAGAGAGCTGTGGTTAAAACTCGACACATCAATTGATGTCGGATTGGTAGTCAGGCTAAGCCCGCCGGAAGACATTTCCAGCAATGTCTCTACAGTTGTCAGGCAATAGACTAACCAAGAACGCCGTTCTTGAACCAGTTTAGGTAAAATTACAGTAGCGACGAAGAGAGCACGCCATGAGCAACCAATCAGGATCAGATTCCAGGGACAGACAGCGGACTGACCAAACACCCTCGCCGGAGCGCGATCAGCCTAGAACGGGCGATCCGACGGCAAATAAGAGTCTATCCATCGCTGATTTGATGGTGCTGAAGACCGGACGGCTGCCTTCCAGCTATTCTGCCGGCGCTAGCGAATACAACGGATTTGCTCAAGCGTCCGAAGCGTCCGAAGCACAAGTAAAGTTCGATGGAGAACGAACGGTGGAAGTGACCAGGCTTCTGGGCAATCGCTCTCTAAGCCGTTATCCAAGCTCTCAGTCCGAGATTCGCGAATTCACCTGGTCGACGACCGGCGGGCTTGATGCCTCGGCAAACATCGGTCTGGGCATCCCACTCGGGTTGAAACAGCACTATCAGCTTCGCGGCGCAGATATCAAGAGTCGCGAAGACAACCCGAAAACAAAGAGTATTGAAAGCCAAACTCAAGACTTTTTGAAACACAATTTCATATTGGAAGATGAAGGAAAGCTAACCGAAGAATCGAAAGAGCAACTTAATCGCGCGCTCAAAGCTCTGTGTGACAGTGAAGAGCCTCGCGAGGTTCTATCAAATAGTCTTCATCTAGCCAGGTTGTATCAGCAACTGGGTTATATTGTTCAGGCTGTGGGGGCGGTGGCATTGGCACTGCAAGTCAATCCCAATCACCTCCTCGCCACTCAAATAATGAAGGAGTTGGAGCGAGTGCATCCTCAAGATATTGCTTTTTCACCATTAACAACGCCGGGACAAGAGCTTTCCAGGGCGAGCCTGGTCAAACGAATAATCAACTTGAGTAAGGGCCGCGTAGTTGTGGTTGGCGACTTGCTGATTGACGAACTACTGGAAGGCAGTCCGGAACGTATTTCCCGAGAGGCGCCGGTGCTCATACTCGAGCATGTCGACACCGTGCATATACCAGGTGGCGCTGCCAACACCGCACATAACATCACCGCACTTGGTGGCACATGCCACGCAGTGGGGGTCTGCGGCGAAGATGAATATCATTCAAAGCTAGCCAATGTACTCGAACGGCACGGAATCACCCACAATCTAATCGCCGACAAAGACCGCAAGACAACTGTTAAGACTCGCATTCTCAGCAAATCCCATTCGCTGTTGCAGCAACTGCTTCGACTCGATCGAATTTCACATGAAATGATTACTGAGGAGATTGCAGAGAGAGTCATCGCTCGAATAGAAGCATCGGTGGACGGTTATGACGCTCTCATCCTTTCTGACTACAAAGCAGGAACGATCACGGATTCGATCGTTGATGCCTGTCGCCGAGTATCGCAAGCTAAAGGGGTAAAACTGATCGTCGATGCACAGAATCGCTTTGAGCGTTTCGAAGGCTGCACGTTGATCACGCCCAATCAGCCGGATACAGAAGCAGCGCTCGGATACAAACTGGATTCTCCAGCGGCCCTCGAGCGGGCCGGCAAAGATATGATGAGCCTGACCAAAGCCGAAGCGATTCTGATTACGCGCGGTCCTAACGGCATGGCATTGTTCCGACGACATGAGTATTCTCCAGTCGAGCTGCCGGTATTCAACCATAGTGAAGTCTTCGATGTGACCGGTGCTGGTGACACTGTAGTGGCAACCATGACACTGGCCCTGGTGACTGGCGCTTCCTATGTGGAAGCCATGGCACTGGGAAACCTGGCAGCAGGAATCGTGGTACGAAAGTCAGGAACCGCTGTGACGAGCCAGAAAGAGCTGCTGGACGCACTCGATCTGGTGAAGATCAAAGGTCTTTGATTTTGACCGGTAGCCCTTAATCAAGCTCGGCTTCGGCTTTTCCGAACAAAGAACTCGGTTATCACGATGCTGCACCGTGACAGTCCGCCGATAGCAGTGATCGGCAGGATTCCAGCTGCGGTTGCGATCAATGAGCCTTCGCTGGATGCTAAAACCGGCTTGTGCATTTGCCACCAGCACCAGAGATGCCAGAAAGTAGCAGCCAACAAGATCCCCATCACGATCGTAGCTACTGTAGATTCGTTCCAGAGCTTGGGCTCCGGACCTGGTCGATCGTTGGACAACTTGAAGCAGGCAACTACGAATGGAATGGTGAAAACGTACATTGCCACCCAAAGAGGCCAGGGGTAGATGCTCTCTGAAATCGCCGGCTTAGTAAAAATCAGAAAAGTGGTAATGATTAATGCCATTACCCAAAACCAGAACCAGAATGGGGTATCTCGCATAAAGTTGGAACCCTTCCAGTAATTCAATCCCCTCTCCGATTCGTTAATAATAGCGCATCCCTTGGGGACCCTGATTAACGACGAGCACGCGACGGAGCGTCCCAACCATTTCCTGCGATTACCCATCCGGCCCAGAAACGCGGAGCGTTCCACTTCGGCACGTTGCGGACATCACTTTGAGCCTTTCTCAGAGCATTGATGGGAGGAAGAGGATCGGTCGCACTCCAAAGATAGGTGTAAAATCGCGTCATCAGCTCTCGAGATGCGTCATCATCGATGCTCCACAACGACATAAGCAGACAACGAGCGCCCGCGCCCAATACAGAAGAACGAAGACCGATCACTCCCTGACCTCTCAAACCTCTCCCCAGACCGGTCTGGCACGCGGAAAGCGTCACCAGGTCGCATCCGGATAAATCCAGACCGACGATCTCATCACCGGTCAAGACAGCGGTTGCTTCTTCGCTGGCAGGTCCCCGGCTACGCGATTCATCACTATCCGAAAAGTACAGTCCACAATCAAGCAAAGGGTTTCTCGCTCCGGCCTGCAAAAGAACGCCATTGGAACTCGAAGCCAGTCGAACTCCTCTTGAGGTAGGCTCTGCATTGTCACTGGATATGGTGTCACGTCCGGCCGAGTTGGTGGCAGTTCGTGCGAATCCGTGAGTCGCTATGTGCGCCATGGACGCGTCGGTAAGCGCAAGCATCACATCGTTCTTGGTAGCTTTCGACTCCAGCAACGGCTGAACTTTCAGGTTCTGCTTTTGCGCCAGGTCGGCCAGCAGCTCCGCTTCCTTGAGAGCGCCCGGCAGTCGAGGTAAGTGGGATCCCCCAAAGTCGCTCAGCCCGGCAATCATCATGTTGCCATCGGACTTGCTTGCCACCATTCGTTTCTGATGCAACAGCACAAATTCTCGTGGGCTATCCACCTCGCAGATCGCTGCCGATTCTCCGCTCAACATACCAATTGAGTTCCATGGAATGCGGGCAAATTCACCTTCACTACACAACCAGATTCGCTTGGTAGGAGCTTTCTCATTACCAACCATCGTGTGCAGAAGGCTCACCAGCCGCGAGGTCAACTGCTTGTACTTAACGTCACCATCATCTTTAGAAGTGTCCGAGGTCAGTGGCACTATCCGGACATCTCTGGTGCCCGCGGAGATCTCTTGTGCAGTGGATGTACGCCAGTCCTGAACTATCCGGGCAATCTCAGATGCATCACCGAGGTCGAAGTATCGGGAAGAACCATTCGCTCCACCGGTGGAGAGGATGACAGCGTATCGTTCCTTCTTTTGCAGAAGCGGTCGATACTGAACGATATCGGCAAACACCTCCCCTGGTGTAAGAAGTTTTCGAAAGTCGGCGAGACTGACGTTCGCCATCGGATCCTGCATAGTATCGGCAGTCAGCGCAATCAACTCTCGTTCTAAGCGTTCCTTGCTTTCGAAAGCCGCAGAAACTTTGCCCGCCGCATCAGACTCGCCTAAACTGACCCGGTTCGTCAGCCCCGATAACTTGCGCCTGGCAACTTGTAGATTTTCCAGTGCAGCTTTTGCGCGAGGATCGCGATTGGCCGCCACTGTCTGCAGTGCTCTGCATCGCACAGATTCTAAGAGCAAACCTTTCCACTTCAACATGAAACCGTAGGCTTTGTCGATCGAGTTGTCGTCAGTGCATAATGTAAGCAGCGAGTCTTGCTGTTGCTTCAGAATCGAGATGAAGGCACACTGCTGTGCGAAGGACAAATAAGGAAAGGCAATGCTCAGGTAACGGTCTATCTGGGATGCGGCATCAATTGAATGGCGCCTGGCCAGATCCAGATCGCCCATATACCGATCCGTTTGGGTGAGGCTATTACCGTCTGGGTTTCGTGATATCGAATATGACACCAGGGCGAGATTATCATAATTGCGGGCCCTGCTCAGGAGTCCGCCCGCGCTAGCGTCCATCTTTCCTATTCCTAGAGCCTGACTGAAAAAGCTTGCCGCTCTGGGAATCGAATCGCTGTCCGCCGATTTGGCGTTCGCCAAAAGCCCCTCGAGCAGAGCTTCTCCCAGCCCACTGGCAGCGGCCGCAGCAATACGAGGGTCGTTGTTTTTATCCTGACCATAGATTTGAACACACTTCTCGAAATGCTCGAACGCATCGGAACTCTTGCCGGTCGCCAGCAAACATCTTCCCAGAAGCAGTTCGGCTTTTGCCTGGTCTCTCGGCGTAAGTCCCTGGAGTTTTGCTGCTCGAGATGCATAGAGGCTAGCATTGGCATCATCCCTGGTAGCAAGGAAGCACTCCGCAAAGATCTGATTCGCTTCGAACAAACGGGCAGACTCAGCTCCAAACCGACGTGCACCGATGTCGATGGCAGCCCGGCAGTCTGCTTCGGCATCATCAAATTCTGATAGTTCTTGCTTGAGATGCGCCCGCAGCAACAAGATATCAAATATTTGTCCTTCGTCACCTGCTGCTAATTGCCGCGCGTTCTCGACAACTTTCTGCGCGCGCGCATTGTCTCCCAGCAACCGCCAGCAGGAAGCAATGCTCTTCAAACTTTCGACCTTCTCCGCGTTGTTCTTTATTTCTTTTGAATCATTCTCAGCGGTCTCAAGTGACTTTCTAGATTTGTCGATTTCATCGTAAGCACCAAGGATAAGTGCTAGATTCACAAGCATCTTCGCCGCGCCAGCCTCTGAATTATTCGAATTTCCTGCAGGCAGAAACGATTGCGAGTTCCGATAGCATTGGTCGATGACCGGACTGACGTCAGCCTGTAAGAAGTGCAGATTGATTGCGGAGAGAAGCAAAAGCTCAGTTGCCTTGAAACTCGCCTTCCCTACTTTTTGTTCTTCCTCCAGTCTTTGCAAGAGGCTATCTGCATTTGCTGATGTGCTCTGACTGTCAGGATCTGCCAGGGCATCGGTAAAAGCATTGGCTCGAACCTTGGTGCCAAATTCAGTTGCAATTGGCAGCAGAATATTCTTCGCTTCCTTGAACTTTCCTTGAGCTATCAAACAATTCGCCAGACCAACCTGGTTGGGAACGAGCTTATCCAGACGTTCGCTCGCTTTTTTGTACAGCTTCTCGCTGATGGTTATGCACTGCCTGTAGAGCTGTTCCGCCTCTGCATACTTTCCTTGTAGCCCCTTTAGACGTGCAAGGTTACGAAGCGTAGCCGAGCTCGAATCCTCGCTTGCATCCTTGGACCTTTTTCTTATGTCGAGCGATCGCAATATGAGCGACTCCGCTTCGGCATATGTCCCTCGATAACGCAGACATCGCGCCAGGTTCTGCATGGAAATTCCAGCATCTTCACTGTCTTTTCCAAAAACACTCTCGTCAAGAGCTAGTGTCTCTCGAAACAACAGTTCCGCGTCCGCATACTTTTCTTGTTCCAGCAATGTGGATGCGAGTTCTTCGATTGTGCGACTCAGGCTGCTTCGGTACTTCTGGTCGCCGACGACAATCTTTCGGAGGATTGCCACAGCTCGTCGCTGATACGGCTCTGCCTGCTCGTATCGAAGGTCGTCGAAATAGGCAGCGCCAATGTCGTGCAGAATCGTCGCCACTTCGAGACTCTCGCTTGCTCCTGGCTGTTTTAATCGAAGGTTCAGCTCCTGCTCCAGCTCTCTAACATTCTTGGCTGTACTGGCTGTACTGGCGAGACTGGTACCACACGTGCAGGCCAGCGAGCACAAGAGCATAAGCGCGATGAACTGTTTGGATAATGGACGGCTTTGCATTGAGATTCGACGACCTGAAGAATGTTCGTTCATTTTAGCTCGAATCAAATTAAAGGATCTTTGCCCTCTAGCGTGGCCGGCACAATAGACACTCAACCGATGACATCAAAAAATCTCAGGAAATCGAATTACGTTCTCAAGTCTCGAGAATTTTCACCCACTCCTCTGCAACCGCTGTTAAGTGCTTTTGGAGCGTCTCAAACTGCTTGGTCTTATCCACAATCTGCTGAGCAGCGTCTTCATTCTCGACTTCTGCCGGATCATAATTGCGCAAGAATATGATCTCCTCCTTGAGGGCATCAAGTGCGGCAATCAGAGAGTAGGTGATGATCTCCATGGGGCTCTGAACCGGCTCAGCTTCAATAGGATTCTCCTCTTCTTCCAACTCCTGCGATAGAGCTGCATGGAAGTCGAATTTCTCCTTCATGTCGACTTCGTTTACCGACACTCGTCGAAGCCTGGCAAAAATCTTTTTCGATAGAGCGGGCAGATGCTCTAGGAATAATGGTTGATTGTCGATAAACCAGAACTTACGCCCGAACTGCATTGCCTGCGATTTCAACTCGAGGAAAAGAATTTTCTCGACTGTTTTGGAACCGCTTTTCTTTTTCGTTTTCGCGGAGGGCACGAAGAAAAAGCTCACCGTATCCGAATGCCCGACTGCCGAAATTACCCAGATGCTGTTTTCAATTTGACCTCGAACAGTCAGATCAAAGCCTTTACGCGGAGGCGTGCAAGTGACCATGAGCTGTCGGTCTTCTTCAGTGAGATTGAAGTGGTAAGTATAACGTTTGAAATCATCGAACAATCTGTTCATCAGCTCGAGTGCGGGCAACTGGCATTGCTGCTCTTCTGCTTCGGAGGGAGTTGTGTGAAGTCTCTCTTCGTTGACGTTCAACAACCAGGAACTCGTCTCCTCTCCAACATAAGCTCTTGATTCAGCAGATCTGC
>CAYTDR010000112.1:0-12963 GCA_964436185.1 uncultured Candidatus Obscuribacterales bacterium
GGCACCATGCGGCAGTTAGATTGACTGCAGGCAAGAACCCTCGCGTGCAGCGTACTATCGTCGGCTATGAAGATGTAACTTGGTCTGTTCTCTCCATTGTTCAGTTTCTTAGCCTGATCGGTAAACACGATCAAATCGAGCTTCGCCTGAGACGCAGATTCAGGAAGAACCACAATTACCAGAGCGAAATCACCATTCTCCACGGCTTGCAATGCCATCATGCTGTCGCCGGCGAAGCTAAACTCCAGCGACTCTTCGGCAAGCGCATCAGATACGGTTGCACTCAAATCAGCTCTGGAAGAGACCAGCAAACATTTGAGCGTTGCCGTACTGGTTGCCGATCCCGAAGACCGCAACACCGTATTCGGTGCCCTGACAGTTTCAACTAAACCGGCAAACGTCTGGCTGGTGAAACCCGCACCCGACTCGCTTTCGCGAAGACCTGCACTGACTGCGGCTCCCTGTCCGGTTTCGCTAGAACCCGCACTCGCCTCGATTTGCTTGCCGGTAAAATCCATACTCGACTCGCTTCCTCGAAAACCTGCACTGACTGCGGCTCCCTGACTGGTTTCGCCAGAACCTGCACTCGCCTCGATCTCCTTGCCGGTGAAATTCGTGCTCCACTCGCTTTCGCGAAGACCTTCACTGACCTTGGCTCCATGGTTAGTTTCGCTAGAACCTGCACTCGCCTCGATTTCTATCGAGCTCTTCGCAACCGAATCCATAAACCCAACCGGCCTGGACTTGCTTGAATCCTCCAACCACAGGAATGTTGATTCGAGCACATCCCATTCCTGCAAGTGAGGCTGCGAGCCTTTTTCGCAGATTTGAGCAAGGGTAGCATTGATTGTCCTGATTGATTCTCTCAGCCTTTCGATATTTCGAGATTCGATGGTATTCGTAATTCTTTCTGCCTGGGCGAGCACCTCGATCATGTACTCCTGTTTCTCCGGATGCTGACGTGCCGTGCGAGCCATGACAGTAAGGCTACTGATCCAGCGCGCCATGTCGGCGGCATCACGCCGCGAAAACGCGCTGTCATGCTCCTCTGTGTCGACATCATCGCTCGATCGTTCGTCTGATTGTTTCCAGTCCTGATTGGGAGCTGCAGTAACCGCAGCAAGCAGCCGCAATGACTCCATTAGCGCCTCGGGCCGGACCGGTCTCTGCATTATTTTGGGAACCCCCAGCACGTCGTGCAGTTCATTGACTACTCTGGCGGTGACCTGGACGCTCGAGATGGTGAGGATTCTATGAATATTCAGAAGCCGCAGTTTCGCAACCCATTGCTGATAGTCCATATCAGGCAGAGGGTAATCACAGATGACAAAATCAGGTTTCTTGCGGCGACAGAGCTTCAATGCGCTTTCGGCATCACGCGCACGAAAAACCTCTATCTCGTTGTCCTCGAGAATTGCGATTATCTGACGCGCGAACATATTGTCGTCATCGACAAGAACTACCGAGGGAGCCTCTATTGAAGATATGGTCATTGCCGGCTACAGCGCTGGTTTCAACATCTACGACAAAACGAGCAAACGAAAACGATACCACTTTCAAATGATATGCCCGGAACGAAAACGAATCAGCCAGCGGTACTAGGGACGGTGACGAAAATGTCGCGCACTTCTTACTATTTCATATCGTGTTTTCGATCGAAACAGCAAGGGCTGGAAGCCGGCAGTTCATGCCGCTCCCCGCGGTCGAGGATGTTCCTCGACCGCACCACTTGCCGTTCGCAGGTCAGCCGTGGCTGAGGGTGCGTGGGCGATTGCCGCACACCATGAGCCACAGGGCGATGCTGCCGCCGACAAGGGTGACAGCGATCAGGGCGAAGTAGATGGCGAGCAATGCGGCGACGTAGAGCGGCTGATCGGTGATCAGCTTGGGCGCGAACGTCCAGAGCGCGAAGAGCGCCGGGACGCTGTTGACGAGCAGAAGGAGGGCGCAGAGAATACGAATCTTGTTGCGCTTTTGCGCGAGCCAATCGAGCATGGTTTCTTCTCCGGTTTACTGAGGCAGTATGAACACGGCGGGACTGGCGGAGGCGCCAGTCCCGATTGCGATAACAGCTGTGGTGATAGTCGGCTTCCGGACTGACGCCTTAGCCGCCAACCGGTAAGCGAGAGGAGCTGGCAGTCGACTCCAGCTCCTCTCTCCTGCTACAGCTCTCGAAACCCAGCGCCGCTCATGTATGACGAACCAGCGCTTGAGGTTTGTGCCGGAGCTTAGATGTCGTTCTTGTACTCGAGCTTCCAGTCCCAGATCTCGACGTTGAAGCCATGGAACATCGACTTGGGCAGTTGGTTGATGGCGGGCGGCGTCTGACCGTTGGTCATCACGTCGCTCGTTACCTTATACCCCTTGGAAGTGTGCTGCGGCTCGAAGGTGATCACGCGCTCGACCGTCTTGCCGTCCGCTGCCAGGATCTCGAGCTTGGAGAGAGCCGAGAATCCCTCGCCGTTTCGATACATCGCCACCCAGGTCTGACGGTACTCCACCGTCCCGTCGGCACGCAGGTAGCTGTCCTCGTGCGTCGGGAACGGCGGCGAGTCCTCACCGATCGAGTAGCCGTTCTCGTACAGCGAGTGACGGGTCCACTTCTTCTCGAAGACGTTGCCCTCCCAGTCGAAGAAGACCGTGCCGCTACCGCTGCCGCCCTCGGCGTTGGCCTTCGAGTAGGTGTACTTGTAGCTCCACCACACATCCTTGCCGTTCTTGCGGAAGTGGGTGTAGCGGTAGAAATCCGAACCCGTTTCCTGGATATGGGCAAGCGAGTTGTCCACCCGATAGTGCTTCCACACCTCGGGCGCGCCAGGCCGCTGCTCCATCTCGGCGGCCACGTCGACGCCGTTTGCCCGGACATAGAGCTGTCGAACAGGGCGTTTCTGGTCGTCTTTGGAGAACTCCTCTTCCCGGTACTTGTGTTCGCAGCTAGCACTGATTACCGGCATAGGCTCAATAGACTTGCGGCGAAGGAGCGTGCCGTCGGGCCGGAAGTAGGAGTAGCGGATGCACACGCCGTAGTCACCGTTGGCGGTGTACGGTCTGGCTCTCATCAAGTCCTTGAAGACCTTGGGCTTGCCGTCCTCGGTGTAGGTGGCCAGGCGAAACTGGAACTCGTCCTCAGGCCCACCGCCGTTGATGACCGTCACCTCGCCCTCCAGCTCGGCGTCCGGCGCGGCGATGAGCGGACCGTAGTCGATGGTGATGGTCCCGGTCTCATGGCTCGGGAACAGCAGGAACAACACGGGGAACAGGACGAGCGCTCCCAGGATGACCAACCAGACGTTTCGTGCTTTCATGGTTTGCCTTTCTTTCCGACTGTGCCACCGGCAGTGATACCAGCGCACAACCTTCGAGTTTGAGAACTGTTGCGGCACAGGGGTCGTGCCGAAGAAGGCCGGCGGCTGAACGCCGCCAGCCTTTATGCGACAACTCGACTGCCTGATGGGAGCGGCGACGCCACTCCCATTAGACCCACACAGATTACAGCCGCGGGTCCATCGGCTCGCACTCCAGCGCCAGCACGCCGAAGGCGCACTCGTGGACGCGACCGAGCGGCTCGCCGGCGACGAAGCGTTCCAGACCCTCGAGACCGACAGCCAGCTCGTGGATGGCGAGCCAGCGCTTGCGGTTCGTGCCCCGGGAACGCAGCCGCTCCAGGTTGTGGGGCATGGTGTAGTCCGCACCGTAGATGATGCGGAGGTATTCCTGCCCACGGCACTTCACCGCCGGCTGGACGAGCCGCTTCTGCCCGTCCGCCCCGGTCCCTTCCGTCAGGAACTGGAACGGCTTGATCACCATCCCCTCGCCACCGGCCTTGGTGTGACGGAGCCACCATTCCGTCACTTTCTGCCGGTCGGCATCGCTCTCCACGTCCACTTCCATGTGGCCCGTGGCGACGATCAGACCGCTGCTGCACTGGGCCACCTGGTGGAGCATCGACATGTGCCAGAGGTGGTCCTTGTCCGAGTGGACATGCCCTTCCGAGGCGAGCAGGTGGAAGGGAGCCAGCTTCAGGTCGGCCATCGAGTTGACCGGCCAGCAGTACGGACGGTAGGCATCCCGGAACTTGACGGCGCACTCGCCCCGAAGCCGGTACTGCTCGAGCAGCGCCTCGACCGGCAGACCGCGCTGGGCAGCCGTGGAGAGAGCCGCGCCGGCGAGCGGGAAGGAAGCCAGCGCGGAAGCCGAGACCGCCGCATACTGCTTCTTGATCAGCCCCTGAGCCTTGGCCGACCAGGGCATCAGCTCACAGTCGAGCAGAACCCAGCCAGTCCCGAGCCGCTCCCACATGTTGGCGGCAGTGAGGGAGTCGCGCACCTCGGTGAGGAGGGCGTGCTCCTCCTGGTGCGTCGAGAAGAAGGACCGGCCCATGCGCGTGTAGCACGCACCGAGACCGCCGCGCTCCACGCCGAAGCGCTTGCGCGCCACGCCCTCGTCGCGGCAGACCACCACGACAGCGCGGCTGCCCATGTGCTTTTCCTCGCACACCACCCGCTTCACCCCGCGGGTGCGGAAGTAGTCGAGCGCCTGCGCGGGGTGCTCGAGGAAGTCACCTTCAGGGTGCGTCTCGCAGGGGGACATCGTGGGCGGCAGATAGAGCATCCACCGCGGATCGACCGTGTGACGGGCAGCCGTCTCGAACGCCGCCTTGCGGTTGCCGTAGTCGAGCTTCACCCAGGGAACCAGCCTGGTGTTGACGCCGCGGTTCTCCAGGGTCTGGGCCAGATCGATGGAGTGCTGGAAGTCGGGCGCGAAGCCGACCAGCGTCTGCACCTTGTGGAAGACCACCATCTGCGACGGCGCACCGACCTCGTCATCGACCGGCCCGACCGGCTGGATCTCGGGGTGGTAGCCGTAGCGCGCCCCCATCCTCTGGCACCACTCGGCGAACTCCTGCCGCGTCCACTCGAAGCGGTGGTCATCGTGACGCAGCCCACCCTCCTTGAGGAACTCGAAGCGCACGTTGTACTCACGGTTGGGCGTCGTGAGCACGATCGTCTGGGGGGCTGCCCAGGCGAAGAGGACCATCTCGAAGTCGGGCAAGCGCGACGGCTCGAGGTGCTCGACCACCTCGACGCAGGTGACGGCGTCGTAACCGCGCATGCGCTCGTCCGTGGTGTAGAGCGACGACTGGAAGACATCGACCCGGACCGCGGACTGGGCGACAGACGCGACATCCTCGTTGCGCCGCCCGCGTCCCTTGCGCCGCTTGATCTTGAGGAAGCGGCAGGCGGTAGACAGCGAGCGCGGCGAGGCGTCGAAGCCACGGATGGTGACCAGGCGGTCATCCTTCACCATGGCCTCGAGCAGCTTGCCGGTATTGCAGCCCATGTCGATGACCGTGGTGGCACCACAGGCCGCCAGGGCCGCCATGACAGCGTCGTGACGCTGCTGATGCAGGCTGACCGGCTTTTCACCGGGACCGACGAGGGCCTCGATCTTGCCTTCCAGGTTGCCACCCCGCTTCTCGTCCGCGCCATCGGCGCTGGCGGCATCGGCCAGGACGCCGAGGGCGCGGTTGGCCAGCCCCTTCTTGTAGCCGAGGTAGCGCTGGACGATCATGCGTTGCTCGGGGTGGGACGGCAACCATGCCTCGCCGTGCTTGAGCAGCTTCGCCACCTCCCCCTCGTCCATCTGGTAGTGCTTGCCGTTGTCCAGCACCGGGATGAGGACGTAGAGGTGCGAGAGCAGCTCCTGCACCGTCTTGTCACCGTGGATGGTGACGGTGAAGTAGGGGCTCTCACCCCACTCCGGGAAGTTGGCGTCGTACTGGTGCGGCTGGCATTCGACCGTGTAGCCCAGCGGCTCGAAGAGCCGGCGGATGACGCTCTCGCCCTTCCAGCACTGGACCGCCGACAGCGTCGCCGACAGGTCCAGGCGCTTGGCGACCAGCTCCTGCCGGTCCTTGCAGACGCCACCCAGAGCGGAGCCGAAGACCCGGCGAATGGCGGCACTGAGCATGGACGACGCGGTGTAAGGCCGGTCGTTGATGTAGTGGTCGATGGTGGCATTGGCCTGGTCGCTGCGCGCCATGCCGACGGCATCGAGGTCGAGCAGCAGCGCCACCTGGTGGGAGCCGTCGTTGGCCTCAGGGTAGAAGACGTGGGCGTTCCCGTAGGAGATGTCGAACTTCTGGAGCTTCCCCGGGTGCTTGACCAGGAGCCAGCTCAGGTCGCTGGTCGGGGCCGTGCGATTCGTGATCGTAAGTAGCATGCGTTTCTTTCCTTGTGGATTGAGTTACATGTAATGCACGAAGAACACCGGAGGGACGCAGTCCACCCGGAACATGTCGGTCAGCACATGACGGCGATCGTGGATACGCGTGAGCCGACCAACTGGCCGCCCTCATGAAGGAGCTGGTAGCACTGGTTAAGCCGAATGGCTTCCCGCTTCATGATCTCGAAATTGTCCTTGAGGCTGATGCCATCCCGGTCGGGGGTGTCCGGGATGCCGAGAACTTCCTGACAGGAGAGCGTCGCCTGCATCTGCACCATTCGCTGATTGATCTGGCGCAGATACTCACGGAACGTGGCCAGACCGGTGTGGAACAGAGCCAGGTGGCGCAGCGCGTCACGAGCTGTCTGGTAACTCCAGCCCAATTTCGAGACCGCGGATTCGTATTGCGCGTTGTGCAGGTGGGTGGCCGTGTCGTCGCAGGTCTTCCTCGCGTAGGCGAACAGGTCGTCGGTGGTCATCATGTTCGTGCCGAAACGAGCGGCAAGAAGTCGCATGAACATATTGGAGGCTCCATGGATAGAGGACGGTCGCCGATTGCGTCGGCGACCGGTAGTCTTGAGTCTTCTCAGGAAGCGACGTTCGCTCGCCTGATTACCAACGGACTTTGCGCGTGCTCTCTGTTCGGCTCTTGTAGGTGACGAGGTCCTCCCGGCTGATGCCGTATGTGTTTACGGAAGTTTCGCCAATAAAATCGCTGCCGTTGACATGTCCCAGGACGTTGGCATGACCGCGCATGTGAGTTAAACCGACGACATAGAATCACCGCTTAAGCTAGCGGGGGAAACTTCTTCTCGGAGTAGTGGGGCAGCTAATCTATTGGTCTGTTGTTTAAAAGTTGGAAACGGGGAATATCATCCACTCTACATAAGAGCGCCTGAATATAAAACCGAGCTAATATACCAAGAGAGATGCGATCATGTTATGAAAGCCTGATGAATAGACAGATTAGCCAGATAGAGGTTGACGGATGCCACAATATCCTTTTTCGTGATAATCACACTAATACTATGAGAATCTGCAAGCGCCGTTGACGAATCGAGGTGTTTTGATATTCGAGCATCTTCGTCCATGTCACCGGATTCGCTACCACATCCAGGCAACACGCCTATCAAACTCCTTGCTGATTCCGTATTTTTCCGTTTCTGCGCCAAGTGATTACCACCACTTATCAAACGCCTCGGTGATGCAACAAACTTACTGTTTGGACACCCAGCGGTGCCAGCGCATCAACTCCGCCACGGAAAGACTGTATACCGGACATCCCCTGGGAAGGTGAGGGCGATTGCCGTCGAACATCTCTGAGATTGAGCCCAGACAGTCCTCTTCCATGAAGTGGTCGAACAAAGGCTGCAGCAAGAGTCGAATGCGAGTGACTGTTTCAGGCAGCGGTCCGTAGACGTTCAACAGTGCATCGCAATACTGTCCCAAAAGCCATGGCCAGGCGGTTCCCTGATGACGGCAGAGATCACGATGATATTGGTCAGGATGAGGAAAACCGCAGCCAAACACACCCTGATAGTTTGGGTCCGACGGAGAGAGAGAGCGAATTCCCATCGAGGTCAACAGCTCACCTTCCACAATGCGCAGAACAGCTTTCTCCTGCTCGCGCTCCAGCGCCCGGAAAGGCAGGCTAATAGCGATAAGCTGATTGCAGCGAATACTGCCGTCATTTTTACCTGATGGCACCACACCGATATCGACGACATCGAAGAGGCACTGTTTCTCTGGGTTCCAGAATTTTTGCATGGAAACCCTGGCTAGATCGGCCATCGCTTTGATGCGAGGAAGCTCAGCGTGCGCTTCGCCCAGAGATTGGCTGAGAAAGAGAATTGTCTCGAGAAAATTCAACCAGAGGGCACAGAGCTCCACCGCTTTTCCCGGTCGGGGAGTGATAGGAATCTCTTCCACTTTGGAGTCCATCCAACTGTATTCTTTGCGTTTGTCAGCACAACGCAATAATCCGTCGTCATCAACGGTGATACCATGATTTTCGTAACTCGAATAATGAAGCGCTGCTTCAATCATCAGGGGAATCTGTGCTTTAGCCAGGTCCGCACTCGTCCGTTTCGCTACTTTGTAGAACTGATATAACGCCCATCCCCACCAGAGCGTGATGTCCGCTCCCTCGTACGATGCATGGGGCTTTTCGTTAGGGTGATCGAAATCAAGGGAATGGTTGGGCATGACACCGGATTTGATGCGTCCGGCAAAGTGCTCGAGTATCTCGCCGGCGATATCGAAACGTCTCGTCGCCAGAGCAAGCCCGGGCAACGTCAGCATCGCCGCTCGCCCGCCGGCATTGTACCAGGGATATCCTTCAATCACGGTCTTGCCTATGCTCGAGCCTTCGTCAGGCTCTGACACGATAAACTGGTCGCTAGCCAATAAGAGCATGTTAGACCGCAAAGAACCGTCCAGATTGGCTTTCTCGATCAGCGTCTTTTGCCTGTCAATCAGGCTGTCCACAGCCGCCTTTATATCGGGCTCGTTGATGGAGTTCTCGAAGGAAGCACCAACGGAAAATGCTTTTTCTTCTTGCAAATCGACTTTGACAGTACCAACCAGATAAAGGTCTTCCGTATCTGCAAGCCCGCGCACCGACTCGGTCGGCCAGCGATAACCCCACCACCACTGCTTTTGTGTTTCGTAGGCACCTTCACTCCAGGTCAAACACAATCGGTTCCCCTCGTTGTTGAGGATGATGACCACCTGATTGGGTGAGACAAACTGAGAATATTTCTTGTCGGAGGACCCCTTCACCTCTGAGTGAAACGGTCTGAAACCGACGAGGAATTTGCATATGAGCTTCACATCAGGGAGCGATTTGTCCGGGTCCGGGTACCAGAAATACCCAACGTGTACCTGGTCGCTGCCCCAACAACGGGCGAGCTGCTTGACCAGGTAATGACCATCGATTTCGAAAACCCAGGTAGGACAGGGCAAGCAAGCGAAGGACTCGATAAACTTGTACCCCGTCGGTGATACCACTCCCGACTCCCAATAATTGCTGGACAGCTCGAACTCTACGCCATCGAGAATCAAGACCTCTTCAATGCGAGAGAGCACAATATGTCTGTTGTGCGGAGGTGGAATAGCACTGGCCAGTACGGCGTGGTATCTCCTGCGGTTCGCTCCGCTCACTGTTCCCATCGAATAGCCGCCCAGACCATTGGTTACCAGCCATTCTCGCCCGTCCACCTGCTCTCGGCTCGGGTACCAAATTGGCACCTCATATTGGAGAGTCGGATAATTTGCTTTGAGCCAGCTGGTTAAGCCGAAAGTCATCAATCACCTTGCGCCGAGCGCATCCGGATCTCAAGGAATAGTCGACGATCCTAGACTGCCGATGCAACGTCTGGAGAATGTCTACCAACCGTCCCTGTTATACCCGTAGCATGATGAATCTCAGTCGTTTTGCGAGAACCCATTTCTTTCAATTGCTGAATATAGCTTTGCACCGTCCGCGCCTCTTCTTCGCGATTGAGCCCTTGCAACAATCCGTAGTAATTGTTCAATAGCAAGAGAACCTCGGCATGACCCTCTCCGAAGATTTTGCGCTTAATATCATACGCCTGTAGATAAAATGGCTCCGCTTCCTGCAGTTTCCCCCAGGCATGGTAGAGCATGGCGGTGTTGTTGGCGATTATGCCGACATGAAAATGTCCCGCTCCGTAATTCTCCAGATATATTCTCAACAGGCGACGCATGATCGGAGCAGCACAGGAGAACTTTTTTTGATACCACAAAGTCTCAGCAAGATTTTCCAAAGTCATTGTCAGTTTGATCGACGAAGAACCTTCATCTTCAGCCACTTCCAAAGCAGAGAGCCAGAGGCCTTCGGCCTCGACGAGATTACCTAGCGCCAAAGCCTTTTCGGCAGCGCAATGCAAAGTTTCCCATTTGTCTATATGACTGTTTGGCACAGCTCACTTCTCAGGCTATATCTGACAGGAAATCTCTTAGTAAGCTGGGAATTGTTCCCATTATTGACATTCTAACCTGACTTCTCCATCTGACAAGAGCTTCCTTTTGGCGGATGTTTACATTGAGACTCTGACACATAGCTATCTTTCCTGCACGTAGTCTGGTTTTTATCGCTGCCTCTGATTCTCAGCGCATTGAATAGGTGTAGCACTTAATTGTTTCAACAATGCTACAGCGGATGTATCTCCCTTCCGCCGTTCGAGCGCAAACCTGACTGAAACCGCATCGCAATGCTGCATTCACCCATATTCAGTCAGACTTGAATGAACCACCAAGTCATCATTCGTGGTGGCACAATATCACAAGTTAAAGCACTGCTTTCAAACTGTCGTAACCCGCAGAATAAGTGCAGTACTCGGCAATACGCAGCGATTTCCACGTTTACTATTTTGTATCATAGAACAGTCGGACAAAAAATGTGTGAGTCAGTCCGCCGACGGCGGAGGCGCTCGACTTTCGTCGAGGCGCCTCCATACTGCCGACGTTGCTACCCGCTCAGGTCAGACGCTCCGTCTCACCGAGTCGGTAGCCTCATCACACATTCGAATCACTGTCCCTTCACCTGGATGGTGCTCATCGGGACCCACGCGCCCTTTCCGTCGGACGCCTTCTTGTCCCAGCGATGGCGAACACCGTTGAACTCCAGGCGGAAGCGGAAGCCGAAGTGCTTCGCAGCCTTGCCGCAAGCGAAGAACGACTCAGCGAACCAATCCAGAGTGACAATCTCCTTCATGGTGGCGACGCGCTCGTCGATGGTCAACTTCAGCACAATCTCACCTTCGGTGGACTCGCTGTAGTTGTCGACAATCAGGTCAGCCTTCTTGATGGCGAAATTGACCCGGTCGTGCGGAGCATTGCCCCACATGTTGACGCGAGCCAGGCTCCACTTGCCGAAGCCGACGAAACGCGCGAGCCGAAGAATCAGAGCCTTGTCCGAACGAACGCGACCTTCGTCACCGATGCACTTGTCTGCAATGACGACGATGGCGTGCTCGGCATTCTGAATGCCCTTGCTGATGACCGAGTGAGCGCGGTGACGCCCGATAATCTCGCAGACACGCGCCCGCAGTGAAGAGGGTACGCCGCGACTGTCCAGATATTCCTTCGCGAGCTTGGCACCTTCCACGTCGTGTCGCTCCAGGTTGATTGCCCGACCGATGTCGTGCAGCCAAGCGGCGACCGGAATGACGAACTCCTTTGTGATTTCGTCCAGCATTCCCGGGAAGATAAGGTCAAGCTGATGTGTCAAGCGTAGTGCCAGATCCCGAACTTCGTCGCCGTGAATGTAGTCGTGGCGAGTTTGGCCCTTTGAGTTCTGGTCACCCTTCTCGTACACAGCGAGGAGCTCCGGATCGCGGTACATCGCATCGCGTACCGCAATTAGATCCTTGAGGTCCATGATTTTGTTACTCCTAGCACCGAAAGCACTCTTCATGGGAGTGCTCGTTAATTGTTCTGGTTACGAAAAACTTTCCTTCAACCTCGTCGACTGGAGGTGTAAGCTTCGGCATGTTTGCTCTATGAGCTTTTCTGTAGTCTTTGCCTGAAGCGTTTCCTCTGAGTTGATTTCGTGAAGTATGTAAGCAAAACCTAGCAATCGAGAAATGCGCAATTCAAGAGTTGCCAAGTAATTCTCGTTTAAGGTGCTGCGCAGGATTGAGACAGATTGACAAGACATGAATTTGAGCCACCTGTCCCGCAGCCAGGCGGTTTCCATTAACGGAAGTTAGTATTGCGCGGATAAGCCAACCCTGATAGCAAGCCATCCTTAACACCCTCTTGGCAACCCGGGTTGTTGATGCGATGTGATCGCCAGTTCCCATGCGACTCTTCCTCAACAGTGCATCCGGCACGTTTTCAGCCACAGATCATCAGCCATAAAATCGCGGGTTCAATTTCAACGAATCCCGTTACTTCTGCTATCCCGCAGCTAGCGCAAGTAATTTTGTGATCGCGGTCTAATATCGGGCGGTTTAATTCGAGCAGACAAAATCAAAAGTGACTCCACCCTTGGAGTCACTTCAACAATTGCCCGCAGGACCGGTGCTGCCCTCGGCAGAAACCATCCCTGGTTTCTCTCATCTGGAGTGCCTGCGATATTACGTCTTCGGGAAGAACATTTCCTTACCGAGATGCAGCATACAAGATAGTTTTGTGCCTGTCAGTGGGACAAATACGAATTGCCATCAAATGTTCGAGTCCGGTGGCGGGTGGAACTGCTGGTCGTATGAGCCGGCATCATGCTGCGTCGTTGTCGATACACTACCGGAATCTCGCTCCGGAGGCTGGTTTTCCTCTTCGTCCTCTTCGTCTTCGAGCTCGTCATCGAGCTCATCTTCGTCAAGCTCCTCGTCCTCTGCCGCCGGTGTTGGTGGCGGCACCGCTGGTTGCAACGTGGCCGGATAGCTCGCTGCAGATGATGGAATATCCTGACCGAGAGAGAAAACCGAGTCTTGCCGGCCTGTGTCCTGAACTTGAACAGGCATGTTTTCCAGCGTTGGTGGCAGCGCCGGCTGTCCTATCGAAGCGTCTTCTCCTGCCTGGAACTGCTCCTCGTCTCCTTCTTCCTCGCCTTCCTCGCCTTCCTCATCTAAAAATTCATCGTCATCTTCCGCAGTTTCCGGAGGCAGAGCAACTGGAGAAGCAACCGATGCTGCCGGTTCCACAGGATCGGGCGCAAATTGCTCCTCGCCCCCGTGATCGCGCAACAATGACACCAAATGCGCTACCAGC